>JAHEAM010000237.1 GCA_024642765.1 Planctomycetaceae bacterium | reverse complement strand
TTTCACCTGAGAAAATTACTGAATTGCTTTAAATACCAAGACAATCTTCGGCGCAGCGGTTACGATAGTGATATGTGGCCTGACCAAGAAAAAACACGAGAGTTACTTGACCAAGCGAAATTCGGTGATGATCACGCTGTCGATTCATTGATGGATCGGCATCGCGAATCGTTGCGGCATTTAGTTCGGATGCGACTCGACCAGAAAATTCAACGCCGCGTTGACGTTAGCGACGTTGTCCAGGATGTCTTGGTCGAGGCCAATCGTCGCCTGCATGATTACATTGCTAACCCTGTTATGCCATTTCGGCTGTGGTTGCGACAAATTGCGAAAGATCGGATTATTGACGCGCATCGTCGTCATCGCGGTTCAGCGCGGCGCAGTGTTGATCGAGAGCAAATGCTGGTTCCTGCTGGCTACGACAAGTCTTCCGTCCAACTTGGTGCATTGCTGCATGACGAACAATTGACACCTGCTGCAATCGCGTTGCAAAAAGAAATGGCCAAACGTGTCGAACAGGCCATCGCAAAATTGGATGAACGCGACTCCGAGATTATCGTGATGCGGCACTACGAGTATTTGACGAATCAAGAAGTCGCTCAGGCTCTCGAATTGACCGAACCTGCTGCCAGCATGCGCTACCTGAGAGCATTGCGGCGACTCAAGGCCGTTCTGCAAGACGAATCTTCATCTGACCCGTTATCCTCGGTCTGATTTGGCGGTCGGAACCTAATGACCACACACAAATCCCAACCCAACGGCCCAACTCAGTCGTCAGCAATGACACCCGATCCTGCCGATGAGCGAGATGCAATGCTCGCAACGTTGATTTCAGAACTGACCGATCAGATGGCGGCAGGCACAGCCAGCGACCTCGACGATGTTTGTAAGAAGAATCCCGAATTGGCTGATGAACTTCGTGAATTGTGGGGCACTTTAGTCGTAACTCAAGCCGCGGGCGCTGGCAAGAAATTCGATCCCCAAGAGACAATTGACCGCGCTCCAGTGCGATTCGAACTTCCGTACACAATGAGTGGCATTCGCCTGGAGAAAGAAATCGGGCGCGGCGGGATGGGAATCGTTTATCGCGGTTCGCGTCTCGGCGAACTGATGCCCATTGCCATCAAAATCATGTTGAAAGGAGAGTTTGCCTCGAATATTGATCGAATGCGGTTCGCGGCAGAAGCAGAGGCCGCCTCGGGACTTGACCACCCAAACATTATTCCCATCTACGAGATTGGCGAACACCAAGGGCACCCTTTTTTCTGCATGCGTTTCATTGAAGGAGAAACGTTGGCGCAGAAATTAGCTCGTGGGCCGATGACGTCCGACGGTGCAGCACAGATGTTACTGAAGATGACTGAAGCGATCGAACATGCCCACAAACGCGGCGTCCTGCACCGCGATCTCAAACCGTCCAACGTGATGCTCGACAAACAGGAACCTTTCATTTGCGACTTCGGCCTAGCAAAACAAGTACGTAGCGACTTGAGCCTGACGAAATCGGGCGCGATCATCGGCACGCCCAGTTACATGGCTCCTGAACAGGCGGCTGGAGCCCGCGGGCAAATCACGGAAGCAACCGAAGTCTACGGCCTGGGTGCAATTCTCTACCACATGCTGACAGGACGCCCACCGTTCATGGCCGACACGCCAGTCGACACCGTGCTGTTGGTACTGGAACAAGACCCCATTGCCCCTCGCGCGCTCAACCCAAGCGTCGACCGCAGACTGGAAATGATTGCGTTGCGTTGTTTACAAAAGCCGCAAGACTTGCGTTATGCAACGGCGAATGAATTGGCGAAAGACTTACGAGCCTACCTTAACAATGAATCGGTATCCGCTCTGGAAGGAAGATTCGGACAGGTAATAGCTCGCCTTTTTCGAGAAACACACAATGCTTCAATCCTTGAAAACTGGGGCGAGCTCTGGATGTGGCACAGTTTGGTCGTATTTGTAGCCTGTCTACTAACGAACGTGATGTTTTGGATGGGTGTGACCACACGTGTCTATTTTGAGTTGATGTGGGGAATCGGCTTCATTGCGTGGGCGCTGGTTTTTTGGAATCTTCGGCGTCGTCAAGGCCCTGTGACTTTTCTCGAACGCCAAATCGCTCACGTATGGGCAGCAAGTGTCATTGGCGTTGTGATCCTATTTCCGTTTGAAGGCTACCTTGGCTTGCCACTCTTGAGTTTAGCTCCGATTTTGAGCGTGGTCGCTGCGATGACTTTTGTCGTGAAGGGTGGGATGTTGTCCGGTACGTTTTACCTTCAGGCAGCGGCTCTTTTAATTACTGCAGTGGTGATGGCGGTGGTTCCCAAATACGCCTTGGTGATTTTCGGGTTTGTATGCGCAATGTGTTTCTTCCTACCTGGCCTTAAGTATCGCCGCCAAAGAATCCGTAACCGCCGCGCTGTGGTTTTATGGAAGAAGCCAACATAGCGCACGCAGAATATTGCGATTGCGTAGTAATTACCTAGCCAGACGCAATCCCTTAGCTTTTATCGCAGCGATTCTGGGAAAGGCGGTGTTGCTGGGGAGGGCAACAACCAAGACCAACCGAAAATCCAACTTGATTGGCGGCAATATCATTCGGGCTCAAAACGAATAACTTGAAACACTGAAGCGTTCATTGCGAATAATAAAGAACACGACAGGCCCGTTTCCGTCGTGTTCTTTTGTTACATAAGAGCAGGAATCGCCTAGTACAAGCCCGAAGTGCAAGCGAGTAAACGCTTGCTGAGAGAAACGGGTTCAGTCTCTTGCGATTTGGGAACAATTATGTGGAGTTCGTGGTAAAAACGTCCTAGCGAATCACCATTCATGGAACCTTGAGTTTCGATCGGTTTGGCATTAACCTGATGAGATCGCAAACTGTGCGCCTCTCCGCGCTGAGTGTTTACTTATTTGGGGAGGTTTATGATTTTCAATTAAATGCCCCCTCTGGTTTTTAGGACTTGTAAATGGATTCCATCGTAGTTGATATTGCTAATTATGTTCACAACCATGAAATCAAAAGCGACCTTGCGTATCAAACGGCACGTTGGTGCCTGATGGATAGTCTGGGCTGCGGGTTACTGGCGTTGAATTATCCGAAATGCAATAACATGTTGGGGCCGGTTGTTCCCGGTGCGCAAATGACTGGCGGTTGCCGCGTTCCAGGCACAACGCTTGAGCTAGATCCCGTCAAAGCAGCGTTTGACATCGGAACGATGGTGCGTTGGCTGGACTACAACGACACTTGGTTGGCGGCCGAATGGGGTCACCCCTCTGACAATTTAGGCGCCATTCTAGCCGTTGCCGATTATCAGTCGCGCGTCCACAAGCAAAAAATCACAATGCGTGATGTGTTGACGGCAATGATCAAGGCGCATGAGATTCAAGGCGTCTTGGCTCTCGAAAATTCGTTTAACCGCGTAGGATTGGATCATGTCTTGTTGGTTCGAGTCGCCAGTACGGCAGTCGCCGCGCAGATGCTGGGTTGTACAGTCGAACAAACCCAGAATGCCGTTTCAAATGCTTGGATAGACGGTGGTGCCCTTCGTACCTATCGACACGCGCCGAACACGGGCTCACGCAAGAGTTGGGCCGCTGATGATGCAACCAGTCGCGCTGTGCGTTTGGCACTCATTGCCCGATCTGGCGAAATGGGTTACCAAACGGCGTTGACGGCTCCCAAGTGGGGTTTCCAAGACGTCTTGTTCAACGGCAAGCCTATTGTGCTTTCGCGTAAACTCGATGCCTATGTGATGGAAAACGTGCTCTTTAAGATTTCATTTCCAGCAGAATTCCACGCCCAAACGGCGGTCGAGGCTGCAATTATTTTGCACCCGTCGGTCAAAAATTCACTGGATTCAATCGAGCGAGTCGAAATTCAAACACAAGAACCGGGCGTGCGAATCATCGACAAACGGGGTCCGCTAAACAATTTCGCTGACCGCGATCATTGCATCCAATACATGGCGGCGATCGGTTTGATCTTTGGTGAATTGAATGCCGATCACTACGAAGATACCGTTGCCGCTGATCCGCGGATCGACGCTTTGCGCGAAAAGATGGTCGTTCGAGAAAACCCAGAATTTACAAAGGCCTATTACGACCCTGATCAACGCGCAATTCCAAACTGCATTCAGGTCTTTTTCAAAGACGGTTCGAGAACGGAACCCGCCGAAGTCTATTTCCCTGTTGGGCATCGTCGCCGACGCGAGGAAGGCGTTCCTCTCATGAAGCAAAAATTTGTAAACAGTGTCGATCGTATTTTCAATGAAGCGAGAGCCATTGAACTACTCGAAATGATTTGTGATGCAGATCAACTTGATTCGAGCGACGCTCGGGATTTCATGTCGAAATTCGCAAGAAAGTTACCTGCGGTTGAAACGCTGCTTGCCTAAATCCCTATTGCATGGTCTTAGTGTTTTATAAAAGGATGAGTTCTTCTGACCAAATTTCAGGATATCCCAATGAGGTTTGACATGTCTATTTTCCGGTTTGCGATGATCGGCGTTGTGTGTTGCTGCTTGTTCCCAGCGCAAATTGCCATTTGCCAAGACAACGGTTTTAAGGTCGAAGCTGTAGGCTTGAGCGTGATGGCTGCCGATCCTCACAATCAATACGGCGGATCAGCCGTTTTGGGCCGTCAGACTGGTGTCGAAGTACACGTCCGCATTTCCAGCAGCAAACAAAAGATCTTGAAAGTCTCAGGCGAGGGCAAGCAAGCGACGAAGCTAGATCTCAAAGTTGACGGCGGTAAAGCGTTGCCTGCTGTCGAAGGATTTTCCAACCTGAGTTTTATGTCACAAATCTCAGAAGACGCTCTTTCGGTTGTCGTGCCAGTGCAGTCGCCTCAGCTACCCGACTCAAAAGCAACAGTGTTGGAGGTCAACGGCAGTGCAGTCCTCATCGTCGGCGAAGACCCTACCGAATCAGACGTTACGTTCGATCTGAAAGCAAATGAAAAAGTTAAACTTGGCCCTGTTGAAGTATCCCTATCGGAGGTCTCGGAACTTGATTTCGGCGAACCGGTGACTATGGTTACTTTTCAAACGTCGCAGTCGATGGAAGCCATTGGAGAGATTCAGTTTCTAGACGAAGGCGAAAAACAAATCGATGCAACATCCGCAGGTAAATCTTCATTCGGGTTCGGCGACTCGATGGAATATTCCGTTTCGTATCACTTGAAGGGCTCGCCCAAAAAGGTCAAAGCAAAAGTCAAATACTTTAAATCCACGAAAGAGGTCAAGGTTCCCGTCGATCTAAAAATCGGTTTGGGACTTGGGAAGTAAGAAGCCAACATTATATTTCTGCCAAGCTCTAACCCCACCAACCGCCGTTTACATGGATGGTTTGGCCGGTGACGTAACTTGCGAGTTCGCTGCATAGAAACAGCACGACGTCACCGATTTCGTTCGGCTCGGCGAAGCGCCCGAGGGGAATGTTCGTCATCATCGCCTTGCGGTTTTCTTCAGGAATTGATTGTCCCATTTCCGTGTTAACAACGCCCGGGGCAACTGCGTTAACACGGATGTTGCGTCGGGCGAGTTCCTTGCTGAGAACTTTCGTCAAGGCAATCACTCCGGCTTTGGCCGAAGCGTAGTTGGCTTGCCCAAAAAACCCAGTTACAGCCGACAACGAAGCAATGTTTACGATCGTACCATTATCGGCAAGCGATTCAGAGACAGCTTGCGCCGTATTAAAAACGCCTGTTAGATTCGTGTCGATCACGTCCTGCCATTCCCCTTGACTCATTTTTCGGAAGCTGCGATCACGTAGAATCCCTGCATTGTTCACCAAAATATCGATACTACCGAAACGCTCAATCGTGGTTGCGACAAGTTGTTTCAGGTGTTCTGGGAATCGCACGTCGGCGGCCAGCGTGATGGCATTCGCCCCAAGTTGACCGGCCGCTGCGTCAGCAATACCTTTGTTGACGCCTTGGCAGTCATCAAAATAATTCAGCACAACATTGGCACCGGAGTGAGCAAGCGATGTTGCCACAGCAAGTCCAATACCTTGTCCACCACCCGTAATGATTGCAGTTTTTCCGGAGAGATCGATTGTTCGCATCTGGATTACCTCGATTTTTTATTTCTAAAAAAGCCCTAGTTGTCTTCGCCAAATCAGTGTGTTCAGAAACGGAAACTTGAATGGATGCTGTTTCAGTTTTGGAACACTCTCGAGCCAAGAAAAAATGCTCGATCGTTTTAACGCCAAAACTATTTCGACAAATCAACACAAATGA
>JAHEAM010000236.1 GCA_024642765.1 Planctomycetaceae bacterium | reverse complement strand
CCGCTTTTTGCCGAATTGGTAAGATATTGTTCGGCTCAGATTCGATAGGAAGGGTCCCTGTTGGTATTACGCTGCATGGTTCTGGGCAGCGGAGGTTGTTCATTCCTGTATTGCTAAAAAGGGTCTAATACGAACAATGAGTACACCGTCATGAGCATTCCGTGCCTTGTCATCAATCGCCAGCAGGATACCGTAAGATGGGAGCGAGCTTCGACTCAGCTGCGGAAATGCGGGATTGCTCACGAACGATTTGAAGCGGTGGAAGGGGCGGACCTTTCCACAGCGGAACTCGCTCTGGCCTATCCGGGCCAAGTAGCTCCGTGGGTTTTCTATCGCCCGATGTCCAGGGGCGAAATTGGTTGCTATCTCAGTCACCTCGGCTGTGTCCGTCGCATCATTGACGAAGGCTGGGAGCGAGCATTAATTCTTGAGGATGATTTCGAATTGGAACCTGGATTCGTGAAATTCGTTGCCAGCCTTCTTCACCTTCCCAAGGAATGTGACCTACTGAAACTCTGGACCAACATTCCGCCTGCTGCCCCACTTTTTCGACTGCCCTCTGGGCATCAAGTCGGGCGTCTCCCACGTGTTCCGCCATTGACGATCGGTGCTCTCATCACGGCCCGGGGAGCAACCCGCCTACTATCCAGTGCATTGCCAATCCGGAGGCCCATCGACCTCCAACTCAAGCACTGGTGGGAGCAATCGCTTCCCGTTTACGGACTCGACTCAAACATTCTTCGACCGTTGGATGCACTCAGTAGTTCCATTGGTGACCGAAAGTCAATCGATCGCGCGCCAACCGTCCGGCTCCGGCGTTTGGCCTACAAGGCCTTCTATTCCTGGTCGCGATTAACCGCGGGGAAACCCTCGCATGAGTAAAACCACTGATCGAAATACGATTCGCATTCGGTTCATCGACTTCTACCGTGGCTTTGACCCAGACGTCTACTTTCTGACTCGAATACTTTCTCGTCGCTATGATGTTGAAATTCGAGATGACGCACACATCGCCTTTGTCGCCCCCTTCGGCACCCGCTTTCTCAATCATAAGGGCATTCGGATTTATGTGACTGGGGAGAACATTCGTCCAGATTTCAATCTTCACGATTACGCGATCAGCTTCGACCACCTTACGTTTGAGGATCGGCACCTTAGACTCCCACTCTATCGCTTCTACGAATCCGAATTTGAGTTGGCTTGCCAACCTCGCAAGGCTCCACCGGGAGCGGAAAACCGAGACTTCTGCTCCTATGTGGTGTCGAATCGACGTCGAAGCCGCACTAGTACAGCTCGCGCAGAAGTTTTCCACAAGCTAGGGTCATACCGTCCTGTCGCTGCAGGCGGAAAGCAGTTCAACAACATCGGCGGTCCAGTTCGCGACAAACTCGCCTTCCTTGCAGGATACAAGTTCAACATTGCTTTCGAGAATTCATCGACGCCAGGCTATGTGACCGAGAAACTAGTTGAGGCCAAAGCAGCCGGCTCGGTTCCAATCTATTGGGGTGATCCTCGGATCGAGAGTGAATTCAACCCAGCGGCTTTCGTGAACGCAAACGGATGCGCTAATTGGGATGAGTTGCTCGAACGTATTCGGGCTCTCGATCAAGATTCGCAGTCCTATCGTCGTATGCTGGAGGAACCCCTCTTTCCGGGTGGACTCGTGCCGAAACGTCTGCAAGAGCAAACGGTTCTTGATTTTCTGACGAATATCTTCGACGCCCAATCTGAGCATGCGTTCCGCAGGGAACAGACGGGACGTTGGGGCCAAAAAACCGAGCGGCAACAGCGGAAGCTAAAGTTTGGATATCATTGGCGGTACTGGACCGGAAACAGTTAGAACCAATTAGGATTCTTTACCAATCAGGATTCTCATCGCCAAGAAAAAACAATACGATTCGCAAGGGACATGGCCTCCCTTGTTTCTGCCGGATTTACAATTGGCGCAATAAAAGTGGCTCGATACCCGTTTTACAGACATCGAGCCACTTAGGAGAGACGAGGCAGTGCTCTCATTCCAAAAAAATGATCCGTTAGACAAACAAACCTGGAAGTGGATTGCCGTCGCGAACAATCATGACGGGGCGCCCCGTTGGCGTCTCGTACTCTTGTTTAGGATCAATTCCAATGGCTTTATAAAAAGACGCAGCAACGTCTTCGGGTGTGATAGCGTCATGTAAGGGACCGGCAGCCGTCGCATCGCTTTCGCCAATGACTTGACCGCCCCGAATCGCGCCTCCGCCCATCAACATGAACATGCAACGTGGGTAATGATCGCGACCGCCCTCGGCCGAGCGCTCATTTACTTTCGGAGTTCTTCCAAACTCGCCTGTCACAAAAACAGTTGTTGATTCCAAGAGACCTTTTTGTTGAAGTCCGGCAAACAAGGCTGACAATCCCGCGTCCAGGCGTGGAAGAAGACTGTCTTTCAATTTTGTAAAGTTGTCTTGATGCGTGTCCCAGCCACCAAGATTCAGCGTGATAAAACGGACTCCGGATTCAATGAGTCGAGTTGCCAACAGACAGCTTTGTGAAAAGGGATCGTCGGCAAATTGATCGCGATAGGCCGCCGACTCCAAATTGACATCGAAAGCCGTGCGCGTGCGTTTCGAAGTGATCATCTGATAGGCTTTTTGCCCAAATTCATCGAGTCCTTCAAGCAATTGATCGTTATCTTGAATCGACGCGAAGGTGCGATCAAGTTTGGAAAGGAGATTTTTACGACGGTCGATCTCGGTTAACGTCAGACTGCCAGCCAGCGAAACGCCACGCACATTGAACGGCCGGTCTTTCACGGGAACAGCGTTCGTCGCCAAGGGAGAATACTTCACACCCAGGTAGCCTGGACCCTGTGAAGCTCGTGGAATAGCAACATAGTTTGGAATATCAGGTTCGGCTGAAAATTCATGCGCCGCCACGGACCCATATCCAGGATACTCCAGCGCTGGATTTGGTCGACTACCAGAAAACAAAAACTTTTGGCCTAAGGGATGCGCACCCAATGAATGGGACACGCCACGCAGAATAGAAAACTTGTCGGTATGCTGGGCGAGTTTGGGTAAATGCTCGCAAATCTCAATGCCAGGTACGACCGTTTTGATTGGGGAAAAAGCGCCGCGAAATTCGGTTGCTGCTTTTGGCTTTAAATCAAAAGTGTCGATATGAGACGGTCCACCAGGCAGTTCAACGAAAATAGCATTTCGAGATGGGGCATTCAAGTTGACTTGACCTACATGGCTCCACTTTAAAAAGCTTCCCAGCGAGAGAGCTGAACCCAACGCTCCGATGCGCAATGCATCGCGACGAGAAAGGCCATCGCATTGTTTGTGAATTGACATAATTTCGTTCTGACTGACCTCCCAGAGAATATTTTTGGAGTTATGGACTTGAACGCAAGAAGCACGGGGCGTTTTGCCACTGGAACTTCAATGCTCGCATTTAATGATTGACAATAAATTCTTTGGTGTTGATTAACGTCCAGAGTACGCCGACCAGCCCCTCGTTTCTGGATTTGGATCTGTCAATAAAATCAATGCAAGAAGCTATTTCTTCTGGCGTTGGATAGCGACTGAGGCTGCGCAAATAGGCATTTTCAACCAGTTGTTCTAATTCGTTGGTCTGAGCCGCAATCTTGTTGACTGCCTCAATTTGTCGAAGTAGCCACTGTTTCCTTTTTCGCAAGTCAGCAATTTTCTTTTCAGCCGCATCGGCGCGATCTGGATTCTTGCTGGAGTCGACTGCCTGCTGGAGGCGACGCAGTCGTTCGTTGATCGCATTCAACTCGTTGTTCAAGTTAGCGTTGTTAGAACTCGAACTGTTAGTTGCCTGAGCAACCCACCCTTGCGGGTGAGTCAACCAGTTGTGAATATCTTGATCGTTTTGAAGGTATACGGTTTGGATTAGACTCGTGTCATTGGAACGGTCGCAGTCACAGTTGTTATTGCGATCAGACCTACCAAAAGCCACTAATGCAAACCCCGACTTGCGCCCGCCAATTTCCGTCGCACCTAAGTTCGTACCAGCAATTGCGATCGACCTACTCTGCATCGTTTCCAAGAAGGCCTCATTCCGTTCGTCGGGTGAGCAAGCCTGAATAATCGAATCGATGACCAACTCTGCCGGCAGTCGCCGCGGCAACGCATGGCTAAAGTTTCGTTGATCGTAAGCATTCTCTGCAACCGGTTGCCAGCTCGTTTGGTACGTGCGACTGTTTGCAATCTGACGGTGCAGCCATTTCATGTCAAAACCACTATCGATGAAACCCTTGGCGAGATAATCCAACAAGGGTTCATTGCTCGGGGCATTCGCGCGATTCAAATCATCGATCGGATTCACGATTCCGATACCGAAATACTTCGCCCACACACGATTTACAAACGCGCGGGCAAAAAAAGGATTATTTTTGGCCCGCATCCATTCCATTACTGGTTCACGCACATCGGCGATGTCTTTGAGTGGAACCGCAGCTTCTCCGAGGATTCGCGCATCTGCGTGATACAGGGGTCCGCGCGCTTCAGGTTTTTGCTTTTTCAGTTTCTTCTTGGCATTGCCTTTCGGTTCAACTGCTATTTCTTCCTGGCTTGCACTCGCAGCGGCCAACGCTTCGACGAAAGCCTTCCGTTCTGCACTCGTCAGTTTGGGGCGAGTCACACTCAGTTGCGAATAGGGTATTGTTTTGCCGTCGCGAATGGCGTCTTTTGATATTTTTTGCAGATTGCCACCGGCGACGCGTGTGCCTGGTTCGATACCGAGATCCAGAAGTATTTTCTTTGCGTCTGGCTTGTCCAGTTCGGGGACATTGTTGTATTGAGTGGTCGCAACACCTGAAAAGAATCGCGAAAACTCTTCAAAATCTTGTTGGCTCCAGCGATCGAATGGGTGCTTGTGACACTGCGCACATTGAATCTGCACGCCTAAAAAATTCTGTGCGAAGGCAATAGCGCGAGTCTCGCGGTCCTGTGTCTCGCGCCTCATCCAGTAGTAAGGCATACTATCCTGACTAACAAACGTATCAGAAGTTTTATCGTGCGCCATTTTGCTCATGCGCTCACAATATTCGCGATAACTTTCATCCTTGACACGACTAGACGAAAGCACGATCCCCTCAATGATTTGATCGTAAGGCACATTGTCTGCCACACGCTGGTGAATCCAGTCGTACCATTGTTGTGATGCATTATCGGAACCGACATTCCGAAGTTCCTGAGAATTGTTCCCGGTCATATCGCATAAGAAAGTCGTCCACCAAGCAACATAAGCTGGCGTTTCCAGAAGTTCTTCGATTTTGTCAGCACGTTTCGTAGCGGATGTGTCATTCAGAAACTCACGAACGTCATTAGCACTCGGCAATGAGCCGGCGATATCCAGCGAGACACGGCGCAAGAATGTAGCATCATCAACATAATCAGAACGCGGCAAATTTAGTTTGTCGAGTTTGACCTGCACCAATTGATCAATCGGATTCGCGAAAATTGAGGTGTAAGTGGCTTCTTCGGTTCCCGCAGCCAGAGTGTAGGGCTTAAAAACGAATACGGGACTCACGCCGTTGTCATAAAAAACAACAATATGAGAATCACCACTCGCAACGCCCGTGACGATGCCGCTCGAATCCACTTCAGCAATTGAGGGATCATTCGATTGGAAACGGGCTAACGATGTAACGTCTTCACTCGATCCATCGGCCCAATGCACCACGACCTGCAGGGGAACCCTTTGCCCTTCTGAATCGAATCGAATTTCATGAGGCGTGACCTCAAGTGATTTCATGTTGCTGGGTGTTGAAACAGCCGGGGCACCCGCAGCAATCCAGGCCTCCACTACTTTCGCTTCCCAACCGTCCGCCGAAAATCGCTGGCCGCCTTCGTGGTCGATTTCTGCAGAGCCTTTGAGCAATACGAGACTCTCAGCCGGCTCATCGCAGTCAACCCGCCCGGTTCCATCTGCCAACAAAGCGGCGCAATCCGTCTTAAAATCATAGCCAAATAAGGACAAGCGAAAGCCACCTTGGCCCTGAAACGAACCATGACAGGCACGGCCATTGCATCCCAGTCGTCCCAACAAGGGCGAAATATGCTTTTGAAAGTCTGGGATTTCGTCTGTTTCTGTTGAAAATCGGACATTGATACCTGCCGCTACTGTCTTGTCATCATTTGAGTTCTCGTCGTGCTTTTCTAGCGCAGCAACGCCGGCGCTCAACATACCAAGTATCACACTGCCAAAGACCGCCAACAACGAAACAC
>JAHEAM010000235.1 GCA_024642765.1 Planctomycetaceae bacterium | reverse complement strand
CACAATACGAAGGTGACTATCGTGACGCGGTTCGCAAGGGACTGGATTTCCTTTCGAAACAGCAGACTGCCGACGGGTGTTTGGCAGGCAATGCACACGCCTTCTCGCGCATGTATTGCCACAGCATGGCAATGCTCGCATTGAGTGAAGCATTGGCCGTAACCGGCGACCCAAATTTAATGGCACCCGTTGAACGTGCAGTCAAATACTCGCTGAGTGCACAGAACCCAAATGATGGTGGGTGGCGATATAAACCAGGTGACGCTGGCGATATGAGCCAATTTGGTTGGCAAGTCCTTTCGATACACAGCGCGAGTCTGGGGGGCATTTCAGTTCCCGAAACAGCGCTTCATGGCATGCAACGATTCTTAGGAATGTGTACCCGAGGAAATTCTGAGGGATTGGGTTGCTATCGTCCAGAAGAGGGACCGTCGGTTTCGATGACTGCCGAGGCCTTGGCGGTTCGATTCCTGCTGCAAGAAACCGTTGCTATAGAGACCATTGACGAAGCCGCATCGTGGATTCTTCAGAACCCACCGAGGATCGACAACGTGAACTACTACTATTGGTATTACGGCACAATGGCGATGCACAATTCGGGTGATCAATATTGGAGACAATGGAACGCAAAAATGAAGCCGGTTCTATTGGCTCACCAAGTTCAATCAGGTCCGGAGGCAGGTAGTTGGCCTGCGGACGGTCTGTGGGCCGGTTACGGTGGAACAGTCTATTCGACTGCGCTTGCAACCTTATGTTTGGAATCCTATTATCGTTATGCGCCAATCGAGGTCGTTCGCCAGAAACGGTAATTTAGAAATTCGCGGCAATTCGAGCTTGCCAAATCAGGCGAGATTTTTGTAATTTCAATCCGTGAAATACGACTCTTCACGATTGACAATCAGGAACTGATATACGACTTTCTTTCGTCACAGGACAACTTTAACACGAAACAATGAACAACATTCAATTCTACAATTCACTTACGAATCGTTTGGAACCGTTTCATTCGATCGAACCCAATGTTGTCCGGATGTACAGTTGCGGGCCAACGGTATATGACCTGGCGCACATCGGAAACTTTCGTTCGTTTCTGTTTGGTGACTTGCTGCGCCGCTATTTGGAAATGGAAGGTTATCACGTTGACCACGTGATGAATATTACGGACGTTGGGCACATGACGGACGGGGAAGAAGACAAGATGAATCTTGCTGCGGAACGCATGAAAGCCAACAAGAAGTCAGGTCGCGTTCCGGAAGGAGCCGTTACGAATCCTGATGACCCGTACCAAATCGCTCAATATTATACAAATGCGTTTCTCGATGACGCACGAAAGTTAGGTTACAAGATCGCTTTTGAGTATCCCGAACGCGTCCCGCGCGCGACCGAACACATCGCTGGCATGCAAGAAATGATTGGCAAGTTGATCGCAAACGATCATGCGTATGTGGCTGAAGATGGCGTTGTCTATTTTAGTGTGGAGAGTTTTCCGAACTATGGTCAGTTGAGTGGCAACACTCTGGAAAAGCTACAAAGTGGTGCGGGTGGTCGAGTTTCTGTGGAAAACCAATCGCAAAAGCGTCATCCGTCTGACTTCATGCTTTGGAAGCCAGATAATCACCACATCATGAAGTGGGATTCGCCATGGGGTACCGGTTACCCCGGTTGGCATATCGAATGCTCCGTGATGGCCAAGAAACTATTGGGTCGTGACACAATCGATATTCACACAGGTGGTGAAGACCTTAAGTTCCCCCACCACGAATGCGAAATTGCCCAATCGTGCGGTGCGACAGGAAAAGATCGCTTTGCGAATTATTGGCTACACGCGAGCTTCTTGTTTGTGGAAGGCGAAAAAATGTCGAAATCGCAAGGAAACTTTTTCACGGCTCGCGATGTGTTCGAAGGTCGAGTCACGCAGTCAAACGTGCACCCAGCGGTATTGCGATTCGAATTGATTAAAGCTCATTACCGCACCAACTTGAACTTTACTCGCAAGGGACTTGGCGATTCTGCAACAACAGTTCGCCGCTTGATGGAGATGCGACAGGACCTAGAAGAACGATCCGCCGGTGAGGCCGCGCAGGTTGATCTCTCACATCCAGTGCTCAAAGAATTTAGTCAAGCACTCGCCGATGACTTGAATATCGCCGGTGCGCTTGCGGTGGTCATCCCCTGGGCAACATCGAGACATAGTAATCCACACGAGGCCTTGGGGATTTGGAAAGTGCTCAACTCGGTGTTGTCCGTGGCACCAATCAACGAGGGCTACGAGTTTTTGGATTCTGAAACTGTTTCCGAAGAAAGTGAAAGCTTAATGCAAGCGCAGCAATGGTGCGCAGAACTCGACGAAGCTCGCCGAGAGAAGAACTTTTCACTCGCAGACGAACTCCGCACACGCATCAAAGATGCTGGCTTCGAAGTCCGCACAACCAAAGAGGGAACCACGATCCAAAAGACCCTGGCGTAAATCCATTTTTGCTCAAGTGGCCAAAGCATTAAAAATGAGTTTGTTAAGTTTCCGTTTTGGAATCGGCGACAATTGCAGCTGCCCCTGCGATGGTTGTTTCTCGAGGCGTTAGCTGAACGGGAGCAGCCAAAGTCTTTTCCCAAAATAGTCTAGCGCGGTCCACTGCTATTCCGAGCACGGAGCCTTCTGCGTAGGTACCGTTTGAAATCGGAGAGGTCGGCACGCCTGTAAACAATTCGATCGCTTCAAAAATTGTTTCGACGGCATAGACGTGAAATCGTCCGGAACGGGCGACTTCCAATACATCGGGACGTAACATCAGGTCGCCTGCATTGGATTTTGGAATCACAACACCTTGGTCGCCCGTCAGACCGGCATAGTTGCAAGCGTCAAAAAAGCCTTCGATTTTTTCGTTCACGCCGCCAATTGCTTGCAAGTGCCCAAGTTGATCGATCGCACCAGTTATCGCGAGATTCTGTCGCAGCGGAATGTCGGTCAGCGCACTGAGCAAACAAATCATTTCTGCTCCACTCGCTGAATCACCGTCAATACCACCGTAACTTTGTTCGAAAGTAAGTGAGGCGCTAAATGATAGAGGGTGATTGGTTTGCAATAAGTTGCGAAGTAAGCCGCCGAGAATATGAAAGCCCTTGGTATGAATTGAACCGCTCATACGTGCGCTGCCTTCGATATTGATCAGCCCAGCAGTACCAGGACCGATCGAAGCAGTGATTCGAGCTGGAAATCCGTATGTCAACGGACCGGATTGGATGACCGCAAGTCCATTGATTTGGCCGACCACGTTTCCGTGTGTGTCAACCCGAATCGTACGCGACTCGACAAGTTCTTGAAAACGGCGCGATGGTAAACTCGCTCTGCTGCGAGTCCGTCGAACCGTTTCTCGCACGTGTTCCGAGGTTACAAGCGACGCATTCTCTTGCTTAGCTAGAAACGCTGCTTCCCGAGCAATGTCTGCAATCCGGCCGAATTTCGCAGTTAGCTTGTGTGCGCGAGAAACAATGCGAGATCCGTGTTCAACCAATGACGCAATGGCGGTTCGATCAAACGGAGTCAGATTGTCGGACTCAACTAATTGGGCGATAACAACTGCATAATGTTGCAAACTCTCGTCATCACGTGGCAGTTGATCATCAAAATCCGCCAACACTTTGAACAGTTCGCGAAAATCAGAATCGTAATGGTCCAATGTGTAAAAGGTGGAAACATCGCCAACGAGAATGACTCGCAGGTTCACCGGAATCGGTTCTGGTTGCACAACGGCACTCGGCCGCATCCAACCGATTTCAGGCGGAACAATCTCCAATTGCCGCGTGCGCAGCGTTCGTGTCAGCGCTCGATAGGCTCCAGGCTCGGCGATAAGGTCTTCCGCATCGAGCAACAAATAGCCTGCGTCAGCATTCAGAATCGCGCCGCCGCGAATGCCGCGATAGTCGGAACTTGGTGTCTCTTGACTCCCATAAGTGATATCGACGGTTCCCAACAGGTTTATGAGGTTCGGAACGACTTCCTCAATCACGGGACTAAACGTTGTATTAGCGTGCGTCAAGACAATGTTGACACCGTACAATTGATCGAGCTGTTCATCTTCTTCATTCGATACAATACGTCGTTCTATCACATCCTTGACAACATCACCAATAAACGTTTCGACTTCCGGCACCTTAAATTCATTTAAAATGGAATTGGTCAATCCGCTGAGGAGTTGCCGCGCGGCATCTTGTTTCAATAGCTCGATTCTCTGTTTTGCGTCGCGAAACGCATTTGACATCTCGCGGCTCACGCGTTCAAGTTCGTTTTGAAACTCTGGCAGTTTTTCTTCGTAGCGTCCTAGAATTTCGGCATCGACCTTTCCTTGCGAGATTTGCACTTGTAGTTGTTCTGGTGAAACGGGTTCGCCATCGAGCGTCGGAAAAATTACAGTCGAATTCACTGGGCCCTGTTGAATAGTGACTAACGCTAGGCCGTTTTCCGCCAAGCGTTTTTCCAGCGGTTCGGAAATAGCAAGGACCTCTTTTTGAACAGCCAGTTTTACTTTCTCGCGACGCGACAAATGTGGTTCACTATCCAGAGCTTTACGCAAACCGTCTTCAACGAACTCGCTCAATTCCGCCATGCGAACTTTGAATGCTGGTGCACGACCGGCCGGTAGCGAAATGAGACGCGGACGGTCAGGCCGCAAAAAGTTGTGAACATAGCAGCGGTCTTGAAGCTTATCCGTCTGCGGGCGCAACTGTTTAAGCATTTGCCGTACTAATGTAATTCTGCCCGTGCCACGAACACCACGAACGAAAACGTTCTGGCCTGGTGCAAGGCATTCAATACCAAACAACAGCGCCTCGCGTGCCGTCTCCTGCCCGAGGATCGAATCAGAAATTTCCAAGTCATTGGTCGATTGAAACGGAAATCGGTTGGGATCGCAAATCCATCGCAATTCCTCTATTTTCAATTTGGTCGGATGTGCAATTGGTGGTTGTTGTGGTTTGGTCATGTGCACTAGTTAAAAAAAGTTCGTTTATGTTTTGGAATTTTGAGCCTGACTAAAACGGTACCGGCTTTCGATGCCAATCCTGAAGTCCAATCCTAATTCTGGACTGCCTTTCGAATGTGGCTATGAAGTTGTTTCTAATTCCAAAAAATTGAGGTGCCTTCGGGAGAACCATGTATCTCGACTAGATCAATACTCGTCGATTGTAAATAAACCATTCCAGCAATAATACCATGAGCGCCACGGCAACGGCGTATTTCCAAAATTCGGAACGCGCGGGGAGGACTTCTGTTTTGGCCTCAACTGCTTCAAACCCGATTTCCAGTTTGTCGCGGACGGCCAAGTTGGATTCTTGGGGATCGAAAAGATTGACCGCAAAAATTTGATTAGCAGGTGGATCGATGGACGAATACTCGGAAGGCTTCAGAGTGTAGACACCGGTTTCGTCCGTTTGCGAAAAAAGGAAACCGCTGCTCTTGTCGCGGGCGATTTGATACTGTTTTTGATTGGGAGTCGTAACCGTGATTTTTGTGACCGACTGTGGTGGTCGAAGTCTGGCGAGTTCTCCAGGCCCAATGTTTTCAACGGTCAAATAGCGTGAACCGCCTGCCAGAGCACTAATCACGTTTTGAATAAAGAGTGGGAAACTAAGCTTGCTCGGCCAATCCGTATTGATCTCAGTAACATTATCGGAGAATTTTGAAAGCGGAAACGAGACAACCAGGTCTTGCAATCCGCCACGCGGCGCCAATGCAATAATGGAGCCGTGCAACGAGTCTAACAAACTCTGAGTTCCTGGCGGGCCTTCGATCGCGGCAGATTCGAGGATCGTGAGAGACGTCAATTGCAAAGTGTTCATCATCGGATGCGTGCGAAAATAATCGACCACTGGTGATGGCGATTTCACCTCACCAAACTTCCATCCATCGCCCGGTGGCTTGGTCCCAAAAAACAATGTGTTGCACTGCGGCATGACCGTTGGCTGACACTGATCGTAGATTATCAAATCATACTCGCCCTCAAGCGACTTCCTTTGATAATCCGCCGTTTCGAGAAAGTCTCTCGATTGAAATTCGATATTCGCGACTTTTTTGATCGGTTCAGTGTCAGTCGCTAAACGTAAATAGTCATTGCCTGGTGAGACGATCAAGACATTTGCCAGACGTGGCGGATTCACCACTGCGTAGGCGAGGTTATCTTGTTTCAATGCATCCTCTGGTTCAACCATTAGCTCCAGTTTCGTCGACGATTCCAAATTTTGAAACAAGCTCGTAAGC
>JAHEAM010000234.1 GCA_024642765.1 Planctomycetaceae bacterium | reverse complement strand
TGCGATTGTAAAACGGAGACAGCAGCACAAGTTTCAATCGAATAGTGGGTCCTGTGGGGTATGAGCGAGACGATGAGTAGAGTCGGATCAAATTTGAATCAGTTTTGCTCTTCAAAATCAAGAAGTTTTGCAGTTAATTGCTCGGTCAATCCTTGACTGTCTATTCAAGCTAAAGATGAACTCGGTCCAAGAGTTCAGGGAGATTTGTTGGCTGAAACCCTTTTGAATGCCTTCTCACTGTGCATGTCACAGTAAAGGAAACCAGGATAGCTTCGCTTACCGCTAATACGACCTATTTGAATGCCCGAGAACCAGAAGGAAGCCACCGTGCTTGTCGCCAAATCAGTTTCGATATTCCGTGACTTCGCAATCACAGATTGGCCCAAAATTCGTTGAGACGCACTGACTTTCGCAAAGTCTGAATCAAATACTTTGCGGCATCTGGATTGTTAATATTTAGCGGTTGTTCTGGTTGTAGGATGATGATTGTAATGGTTGTAGGCCTACTGCAGTGCGTGCCGATTAATTGACTTACAAGGGTATTACTCAAAATTCCCATTTAACAAAAAAGTCAAAATATTTGATTGGAGTGCGCTCATGAAATTCTGTGTCCCAGCAATTGCGTTGATGCTGACATTGACGGGAATAGTCCACGCTCAAGTGTTACCCATAACGAATCGAAACGTTTCATATCAGGCTAACAATCCTGAAGTACCCGCGTACGAGGTTCGGAATACTGGTTGCGATGGTAACGGAATCGGAGCGGGCTGTGATTCTGGCTCTTGGGGGAATGATCGCGGATGTGGTCTCGGAGACTCAAAATGCGGCAATAACGGATGTGATTGTGGAGCTTACCATTCATTCTTCGGTGGACTGTCCATACCTCAAAACCTGAATTTCGACGGAGGTGCACTCGACGGACTCGATCTGGGCCTTAAAGACGGGTGGGTAACAGGCCATGCTACGGGGCGACAATTGAATTCTTGCTGGCGCGGTGAAATTGAAACTTCTTTTCGAAATAACTCAGCTGGCGTGCTTGATCGATCAGGTGTTCCAATATCCGGTGACATGGCTGGAAAAATGAACATCTATTCTGGAATGTTTAATTTGGCTCGGGATTTCGGAGGCCGAAATTGCAAATCAACCCGTCCTTATGCTGGAGCTGGTGTTGGTTTCGCATTTATCGATTTGGAAGCTAGTGATCCAGCAGTCGGCTTTATTGACTCTCGTGACTCGGCCTTCGCTTATCAAGCGTTTGTTGGGATTTCCCGTTCGCTTCGGGATGGTGTGGATTTGTTTACTGAATATCGCGTCTATGGTACTCACGATTTTTGTGTAGACTTCACCAATCCAAATGGCGGTATGAGCAGTAGTTCAACGACCTTTTTGTCACACAATTTCATGTTTGGTGTTCGAATTTGGACTCGTTAACACGAGTTGTTTACGAGAAATCTTCTCCAATCATATTCTCGATAAATCCCATGGAAAATTTCATGGGATTTTTTTGTCTTAGTATTTTACTTCCGAATTACAATGGGAGTTGAGAACTTTTGAGTCATACAAGATCGTTTGTCCTATCGTAAAAACCTTGGTCCGAATTGCATGGGCTACATTTCCGAAACAACTCATTTGATTTTGAACCCATCGACTTCAAAAGCACTGTGGTGCTTTGACCGCGATGTTGAACAGGCGAACGGCTGCATGCAGCAAGCGTGCGAGAGTTTTTTTCAGCGAATCGGTTTTAAGGTGATCGTGCGCCGGCGTTGGCAATCTGTGGAAGGTGGGATTCTATTCGTAAGTGATCACGAATCGGCATTGGATGGATTCGCTATGTCACTTGCCTGTCCAATCGACAAATGCTTGCGCAGAGTTATTTTCAAATTCACGGGTCATTTTCTAGGTAGCAATGTTGCCCGCCAATGCATACTTGTTTGGCCGCGCGGGAATTATTCGAACCTTATGCGGCAAGCCAATAGTTTTGTTGATAGTGTAGCTTACCTAATAACTCATCGTTGGGGCCCTTGGGTCGGTCGCCATCGTGCGTTGGACAAAATATGCAACGCACTGGATGCGGGCGACGGCGTTACCCTTTTGCCTTCAGGAACCGTTGGTAAAGACGGATGGCGAAGTGGTATCGGTGGCATCGTCCAAACTTCCATGTCACGATCGCCATCAAAAGCAAAGAACAAATGGCTGGCGCCAGTTTATCTTGAATGGGATCAAACATCTCGGGTCGTTACAGTCGATGCACCTGGTTTGATTTCGTTTTCATCGATATTGGATCAGGCCAATGCAAATCTAAATCGAACCGAATTGACAAGTTGGATTCGCGAGCGATATCGCGACAGAAGCTTAACGCTATTCAATTCGACGTAAACAGACTGCCGACACAAGCGGCTTCGCAAAAGACAATTGCGGTGGGGCTAATCGCTCGATGATTGATTCTGTTAATGGTCGATCTGACGTCAAGGGAATTAAAAGGTTGTAAGGGTTGGCATTTTCACAGGCAACACCCGCCCTAAGTTTTAATCACACCGTTCTTTGTGTCTTCTTGATTGGAAAGCTCTGCCTTCCAGGCGTGGAGGAGTTCGAGGGCATTGAGGGGCGTGACGTGATTGGCGTCGATTCGTTTGATTTTTTCGATTAGCGGATGATCGGCCACTTCAAACAACGTCAATTGGATTTCGTTTTTCGAACGACCTGCCGCGCTGGATGTTTCGTTGCCTTCCGACTGACGTCCTGATTCCAAATTCTCCAAAATCTGTTCGGCTCTGCGGTTGACCCACTCGGGGACACCGGCCAAACGTGCAACGTGAATTCCATAACTTTTGTCGGCGGCACCAGGAATGATCTTGTGCAAGAACACGATCTTGTCGTTCCACTCGCGCACGTTCACGTTATAGTTTTTCACGCCACTAAATGTTGATTCCAGCGCAGTCATTTCGTGGTAATGAGTTGCAAACAATGAGCGACACCCCAAATGGTCGTGTAGAAATTCGACGATCGCCCAAGCCAACGAAACGCCATCGTAGGTACTAGTGCCGCGTCCAATCTCGTCCAGAATTACCAAACTGCGATCAGTCGCCGTATTCAGGATTCTCGCCGTCTCGGTCATCTCGACCATGAAAGTACTTTGGCCGCGCGACAGCTCATCACTGGCCCCAACGCGGGCGAAAATCCGATCGACGACTCCGATCTTCGCGTGTTTCGCTGGAACAAAACTTCCGATCTGCGCCATTAACGTGATCAAGGCGACCTGGCGAATGTACGTGCTCTTTCCCGCCATATTCGGACCCGTAATCAAGTGAATCCAACCTGAAGCGTCGCTCATCCGACTATCATTGGGCACAAACGCTCCCAGGGGTTGCATCACGTCCAGGACCGGATGTCTTCCCTCCAAGATCACAAGCTCTCGATCGTCGGTCATTTGTGGCCGGCAATAATTTTGTTCTACAGCAAGTTGCGCAAGGCCAGCGAGCTGGTCTAGAACCGCAATTACCTCGCCCACTTGTTTCAATCGCGGAGCGAAGGCCCGAGCCATTTCACGCAGCTGATCGAAGAGCTGCAGTTCCAGCGTAATTGCATGCTCGTCGGCAGAGAGAACTTTTTCTTCGTATTCCTTGAGTTCAGGCGTGATGTAACGTTCGTAGTTCTTCAGCGTCTGCTTGCGAATAAAAGTGTTTGGGACTTTTGTGTGCTGCGAGTTGTTGACCTCAAGGTAATAGCCAAAAACCTTGTTGAAGCCGACCTTCAGATTTGAAATTCCGGTGTCTTCAATGATCTTTTGTTGGTAGGCCGCAATCCATTCTTTGCCGCCATGGGCTAGGTCCCGAAAGGTATCGAGTTCGGGGCGATAACCTATGCGAATGAAGCCGCCCTGCGATGCCTGCAAAGGGCAATCGTCGGCCAATGCTTGTTCCAACTCAGTTCGCAATTCGACACACAAATCCAGTGTTTGTTCTAGTGCTTGCAACTGACTGGATTTGCATTCCGCCAATTTAGCCTTGATTTCTGGGAGGACTAAGAGCGTTTGGGCGATTTGTTTAAGGTCACGAGGAGCAGCGCGGCCGGTGACGATGCGCGCGATAACGCGTTCCAAATCGTAAATCTTCTTGAAGCTCTCGCGCAGCGAGTTTCGAAGTTTTGCGTTCGAGGTTAATTCGGCAACACCGTCCAAACGCTGATCAATTGCCGCGACATTGCGCAACGGCGAGGAAAGCCATTGCCCTAACATGCGCGACCCCATCGGCGTCACGGCGCGATCGATGATTTCAAACAATGAGCCCGTTCGATCACCGCTCCGCAATGTTCTACTGATTTCCAAGCTACGCCACGTTGCGTGGTCGATCTCTACGAAATGCGACGAACGGAACGGCGAAAGGCGAACGATGTGTTCCAAAGACGAAGATTGCGTTTCGAACAAATACTCGACGATGGCCGCAGCAGCTTGCAACGCCAATTGATCGGAGTCCTCAAACCCGAATCCGTCTAGCGAGGCGACCGCGAATTTCTTTTGGAGAGTGTCGTGACAACGTTTCGGCGAGAAGGACCAGTCGGGGCGGGTCGTGACGGAGGCTGAGCCTGTGAGGCCAAGAAGCTCATCTTTTTGCTTTTGACCCAAAAGGACTTCGCTCGGCTGCAAGCGTTCGAGCAAATCCCCCACAATCACCTCAGAAACAGACGTTGCCGCAAATTGGCCTGTCGAAAGATCAACCCAGGCGACGCCGAGTCGTCCCGTCTCAGCCTTGTCGCCCTTCACAACCGAGGCTAAATAATTGCAGCGCGTTGGGTCGAGGATCGAGCTGTCCGTTACGGTGCCCGGAGAGATAATTTGGGTGATCTCGCGTCGGACAAGTCCCTTGGCTGTTTGCGGATTTTCCACTTGTTCGCAAACTGCCACTCGTTTGCCGGCTTTTATTAACTTGCCTAAGTAGGCCTCGAGTTGATGGTGTGGAAATCCCGCCATTGGGATTGGGTTTTCCGATTTATCGCGGCTTGTAAGAGTCAAACCCAGAAGTTGCGCAGCCATTTTCGCGTCATCGAAAAATAATTCATAGAAATCGCCCATTCGAAAAAACAAAAGGGCGTCGCCACAGGCCGATTTGGCCTTCTCGTATTGTTGCATCATAGGGGTTGTCGACATGCGAACATCGTATCAATTTGAGCGGACCGTTTCGAGACGGGGGCAAAACAGTCGATCGAAGTTGCTTTACCGCTAGCGATACCTAGGAATTGGACTCGTTGTGGCTGATTGGATTTGGTATTCGTCCACGCAATTGTTGCAGAAACATACCATTTGCATTGTCCAGATTGAAATCTTGGGACCAAGCAAACGGAAAGTGGACGTCTTCGTCCGTCGAATACCGCTATATCCGACGGACTTGGGAGGTCATCGCAACTAAATTTTATTAATGACGCGCACTATGCCTGTCTAAAGGCCGGGACTTTTTATGATTCGTTTGATCCGATGTGAAGCTAGTCTCACAACCCCGATGATAACAAAAGTGATTCTGTGGGGACTAATTGTCACCCCAATTAGCATCGCAAATGTCGGTTGTGCCGAAGGACCATTTTGGCGAACGGGCCGGTTTTCGCCGTGGGCTACCCAAAAATGGCAAGAAGAAGAGGATCTTGCCGACACTCTTTTCGCGCAAAAGAAAGAAATGAACGCACTGGTTGCGAATGCTGCCGGACAAAGCTCTACGGTTCAAAACAAAGCTGCTCAGAAGCTGGCTCAAATCGCCCTGCGCAACCCGATCTTACTCGTTCGGTTACAAGCTGTCCGGAAACTCGGCGAGCTCAATTGTCCCGATTCGCGGCAGGCGCTGACGCAAGCCTACCGCGATCCCGACCCCGAAGTGCGATTGATGGTGGTTGAAGCCTGGCGAAAAATGCCCGCGGAAGAAGCCGTTCCCAAATTGCATGATATTTTGGGTTCGGATACGAATGTCGACGTGCGACTTGCCGCCACTCGCGCACTCGGAGACTTTTCAGGCTCGCCATCGATTGCAGCACTACAACTTGCGTTGTCTGATCCGAATCCGGCAATCCAATTGCGAGCGACGCAAGCGATGGCACGGGCTTCGGGCGAGTCGTTCGGAGCAAACGTCAAGGCCTGGCAACGTTACGCCAAAGAAATGGTTGGTGACGGTGCGCAAAGAGTTGCTACGGAGCCTGCCACCACCCTGCCTCGTTAGATTTGAGCAATGAGCGTTGCAAATATTCCGCAATTGATTTGAGGCGTCGTGGCGGTGAATC
>JAHEAM010000233.1 GCA_024642765.1 Planctomycetaceae bacterium | reverse complement strand
GATGTTTTTGTCCAACGAATACATGATCGTCGTAAATTTTGCGATTAATGCACTTGCTGGAAAATGTGTGATTCAATGGGCACTACCTCGAACAGCGACTTCCCAGGCGTTGGCGTCGTTCGTGGAATCCAATCCCTCGCGGCCTGCCGTTGATCCACGCGAAGCGGTTACCAATATTCCCGTCGAGTTGGTAGTGCAATTGGGGCAAGCTCAGTTGTCGATGAATGATCTGACTCAGCTCGATGTTGGTGATATCGTAATTCTCGATCAACGGATCGACGAACCTATCGTAGCCTTGATCGATGACGCCCCCTTCTACAAGGGTTGGCCTGGTCGAGCTGGGGCCGACACTGTTTTCAAAATCAATCGAATCATTTCCTAATTTAGAAAACGTGTGCAATCATGAGCGAAGAAACAAACACAGTAGAAGACGCGACAGTTGACGCTGCGATCGACAACGATGCAGTTGAAGTCAATAACGCTGAATTTCCGAGCTTGCAGCCCGATCCGAAACCGCAGAATGGACCTGACTTGAATCGCCTGCATGATGTGCAGGTTTCGGTAAGTGCGGAACTCGGACGAACAAAACTTTCGATTCAGAAACTATTGAAACTAGGTGCGGGAGCGATCATTGAACTCAACCGTAACATCAATAGCCCGGTGGAATTGGTCGCTCAAGGCGTTCCGTTGGCGAGTGGCGAGGTTGTCGTTGTGAATGATTGCTTTGCCATCCGAATTCGTGAAATCTACCCAGGTCAGGTCTCCGAGGTACAAAGTAAACAATAGTTATTGAATTGGAATGCACTCGATGGATCAAGTGCAGATTGAGCGTTCCCCCCACGCAAGGTCACTGCCATGGATCGGCAAATCACACATCTCAAAAAATGCTTTTGCGCAGCCGTTCGCCGGTTGTTTGTGCTGTCATTCTGCTTGTTGACCGCAAACACCGCTGACGCGCAAGATGACAACAATCCACTCCGCTATCTTGGTACGGGCAATTCGACTCTTACCCGAGCACGTGCCAATAGCCCCATTGCTGCCCAGTCCGAGATAATTGTCGATTACAGTGTGCAGCAGTCCAGTACTTTCGAATCGATAGCAGAACCCTCGGTTGCCGACATCTCACGTAGCGCCTATGTCGAGCAACTCGACCATGCCGTATTAATGCGTGCAGGACAAGCCGCATCGGTTCCACCGGAAATACCTACTTCCACTGACCAGCAACTGTTTTCTGATCCGCAACAAACACTTTCCAGTCAGCGATCACAGCGGCAACCAACATTATTCGACTCCTCTCGACTCGGATCGGCATTTAGGCCCATGAACGCCGAAGGCGCATCTGCCGAACCGACCCCAAACGAAACCAAAACAAAGAAAGCGACTGGCCTACTTAATTTGGAGCTTGATTCAACCGTCAAAAAAATCATCCTCAACACCTTACTGGTTCTCGCGGTGGCCGTTGCGTTTGTGTATGGTTTGCGAAAATCGAAACGTGGCCAAGCGTCTGCCAGCACAAAACCCAAACCTGCGATTGGCATCGAACAGACGCTGGCGTTAGGCAACAAGGCGACTTTAAAACTAGTGCGTGTTGGCGACCACCAAGTCTTAATTGCAATGGATTCCAGTGGTGTCAAATCAGTCGTTTCACTTCATGAACCATTCATGCAGTCTGTAGAGGACAACTTGGACAGGTCTACGTTCGGGCCTGAAACGACTTTGCCCACGCCTACGCCAAGTCACATGGACCCGAGTCAAAACAAAACAAAATCGTCGGACACACCGCACCTATTGTTAGAGCAACTTGAAAGACTGGATCCGGAATTCAGAAAATGGTTTTTACTTAATCATGCGACGGTTGGAAAATAGACCTTCTGTTTTCAATTTTCTATGAAAAATCCGCTCCAGGAAGTGCGGGATCATGAACGTTCACTTGATAGCACAATCGATTGAAACGGAAACGTTTCAACAACTCGCGCCGCCTATGCAAGTGGCATTGTTGTTGGGTGCGCTCAGCTTCATCGTGTCATTACTCGTAAGTGTCACGGCTTTCACTCGCATCATTATTGTTCTGTCGTTTGTTCGACGCGCGTTAACGACCCAAGAGATTCCACCTAACCCAGTGATGATGGGTTTGGCTATGTTTTTAACGTTGTTTGTAATGGGACCGACGTTTCAAAATATTCATACGAAGGCGCTCAAACCCTACTTGTTGGCGCAAAAAGAAGAGGCCGATAAAAAAGATTCCTTCACGCTTGAACAGGCTTTTAATGCCGCGAGTTTCGAGATCAAGCAATTTATGTTGCGGAACACACGTGAGACGGACCTCTTACTTTTTATTGACCTTGCCGCACACAAGGACTCCGAAGAGGAAATTGTGAGCGATGGAAACTCCGGGCAGTTGTTGGATTCAGCAAAACCCAAAATGGAATATTCGGACTACGAAAAGGTGCCGCTAACAACACTTGTGCCGGCATTCATCATCAGCGAACTCAAGACAGCCTTCATCATGGGGTTTTGCATTTACATTCCTTTTTTGTTGATCGACTTGGTCGTTTCAACAGTTCTGATGAGTTTAGGCATGATGATGATGCCGCCCGTCGTGGTGGCAACACCTTGCAAACTGCTTTTGTTCGTGATGGTGGACGGTTGGCAGTTGATCGCTCAGGCACTTGTTACAAGTTTCGGAGGTTGATCAATAATGGCAACAGCACCAGCCCAACTCGATACCAATTTTAGCTTCGTACCGCGAAGTGAAACGACACTAGCGTTCGCCATCTTGGTGATGCTCACGGCGTTAGTCATTCCGCTGCCGACATTTCTTCTCGACATGTTTCTCGCAGTGAATCTCTCGGGTGGAATCATTCTTCTCTTAGTCACGTTGAATTCGAAGCGCCCGTTGGACGTTAGCGTATTTCCGTCGGTTCTGCTGTTGTTGACTCTTTTTCGATTGTCATTAAACGTTGCGTCGACGCGCTTGATATTGCTGAACGGCGATGCAGGGAAAATCGTTTCAACGTTCGGTGATTTTGTTGTCGGTGGGAATTTGGTCGTTGGTATTGTGATCTTCGCAATTTTGGTCACGATTCAGTTCATTGTGATTACCAAAGGTGCGTCTCGTATTTCGGAAGTGAATGCGCGATTTACCTTGGATGCATTGCCTGGCAAGCAAATGGCAATCGACGCAGAACTGAACATGGGAGCGATCAAGCCCGAAGAGGCCACTCGTCGTCGTAACGAATTAGCGCGCGAGGCCGAGTTCTTTGGAGCGATGGACGGTGCTAGCAAGTACGTTCGTGGCGATTCGATTGCAGGCTTGATCATTTTGGTCGTCAACATTCTAGGTGGCGTCACCATCGGAATGATGCAAGGTCAAGATCTTATGGAAGCACTTGAGCTGTATTCGATTCTTACGATCGGTGACGGGCTTGTTTCGCAAATTCCTGCTCTCATCATTGCGACGAGCGCCGGCATGCTTGTTACCAAGTCGGCGTCTGACTCCAGTTTGGGTTCTGAAATCAGTAATCAAATGCATCGCGCCTATCCGGCATTGTTCACTAGCAGCGTGATCTTAATCGTCGTTTCATTCACTCCCGGTTTCCCCAAGATCCCGTTTTTATTGTTGGCTGGAGGTCTACTTGTTGCCGGAACCAAGGCGCGGAATGCGGCCATTGCCAAGGCGAAAGCGCCCGTCGCGCCACCAACCAAAGAAGAAATCGAAACAATTCCTCCGGACGAGCGCAATCTGAATCTTTTCCTGAAAACGGAACGTATTGTGGTCGAAGTCGGTGCCGGACTTATTCCCTTAGTCGATGGTCGAAACAAAAAGGATATTGCCACTCGAATCTCGTCATTACGGAAGGAACTGGCCGACGATTTCGGTTTCTGGGTTCCAAACGCAGTGATTCGAGATAACTTGAATTTGGGCCTCAACAACTATCGCATTCATATCAACGGTCGTGAAGTTGGGCGTGGTGAACTGCGACCCAACGACCTGCTTGTAGTCTTGCCGGAAAACGGCCAGTTGGACATCAAGGGCATTGATGTGCTTGACCCAACCTATGGCATGCCAGCCCGCTGGATTAGTGAAAGCTCTCGTCGTCGAGCCGAAATGCTTGGGTTGTACCTCGTAGAAGCTTCTTCGGTTCTCATCATCCATTTGCAAGAATGCCTCAAAGCACACGCACATGAGTTGCTTAGCCGCGAAGACATGCAGAAAATGCTAAACAAGCTCAAGGAAACTTGTCCGACGATCGTGGAAGAAGTCGGTCCAGCTACCGTTCGACAGGCGACCCTGCATCAAGTTCTGATCAACCTAATTCGCGAACAGGTCTCAATCACTGCACTTGAACCAATACTCGAAGCTGCCGTGCAGTTTGGTGTAACGGTCAAAGACCCGGATGATCTTACAGAACATGTGCGAGCATCAATTGGCCATCAAGTGATCAGCCGCTATCAAGACGAAAATGGTCAGGTCCGTGTGATCTATCTTGAGGCGGGACTCGAATACGCCTTCTCGCAATTGCTAACCGACGGTGTCATTCCACTCAAACAAAAACAACTCGAGGTCTTTGTTGAGAAGTTGCGGACAGAGTGGGAGATCGCAATTGCTAAGGAACAACCCACTGCATTGATCGTGGGTGCGCCCTTGAGACGCGCCGTGCGCAAAACAATTTGTCGTTCATTGCCACAGCTGCCAGTGATTTCTTACGCCGAGTTGGTGGGAAACACGCAGGTCAAGCCGATCGGCTTTATTCGACATCATGATGTGATGCATGCGACAGAAACACCATCAGAGGCCGCGCGGAATGCAGCCGATGGATTGTCGATGATTTCGCTTGCGAAAACACAAGCGGCGTGACGAAGATTAATGAATAGAACAAACCCAACCCAACACGAGTGACCCAACATGAGCATTGATCACAACATTATTCGCAGACGATTGCGACGACGCGACTCGTTAGGGAAAATGATGGGTGTTTTAGCTGGGTGTTTGGCGACATTGGTGGGTGTTGCTTGCGGGCATGAACCCTTTGTGGTTTTTTCTCGCGCGATTATTTCCGGTGTTGTGGTGGCTATTATCATAAGCTTCGCAACCAGCGTATACCACTTGGCAAACGTTGAAAATACAGTTGTAAAAAAGGAATAATAAATAACCCATGCCCTAGCGAGGCATTACCATTAACCACTCGAGTTGATAACGAGTGAGCCCCTTACTAACTTATCGGGTTCGACATGGCGAACTTAATACGAGTCGCCTAAGTCTCCCAGTTGAAACGAAACTGAATTTATTCGCAGTGCAATTGCACGACAAAAATGTTCAAGGACGAACACAATGAACCATAATCCTGCACGAGATGGATATCGCAAGGCCGCGCAAGAAGAGTCACGCGAAAAGCTGATTCTCGATCACTTGCCATTTGTGCGCAAGATCTTGAGCTCGATGGCGGTCAATTTGGCGTCGCATATCGATCGCGAGGGGCTAGAGTCCGCTGGTATCGTCGGACTAGTCGAGGCGGCAAATAGTTTTGATGCGACGCGCGGAGTGACGTTCAAGACGTTTGCCTACACTCGGATTCGTGGTGCGATCTATGATGAACTTCGCAAGACGTCGCCAGTCTCGCAGTTAACCCTCCAACAAATCGGGCTTATTCGTGCAGCTTACGAAAAACTTCCACCGCCCGTGACACCCGAATTGCTCGCGGAAGAAACCGGTTTGACGATTGAACGCATTGAGATGTGTTTAGAAGCAATGCGATTTCTCGCTCCTCAGGATTGGAATGACCTTTACTGTATCGTGCATCAGAGTTGGCGTGACGATTCAAATCAACCGGAAAAGATTTTGGAACTCGAAGAATCAAAGAAGATTTTGGTCGAATGTATCGAAAAGATGCCCGAACGCGAACGAATTGCTTTGACGTTGTACTTTGCAGATGAAATGACTCTCGTCGAAATTGGTGCGGTATTGGATATTTCGGAGTCCTATGCGTCACGCTTACTTGCGTCGGCGAAGTTTCGTCTCAAGGAACTGTTTCGTGAACGTACACAAGCCTACTTGGAGGACTAGTCATGGCAAGATTGCCGCTCAGTGCATCGCAGCATTCAATTCATTTGGTCAGTTCTGAAAAGGTAAAAGCTCCACAACAGAACTCGTCTGTCACCGTTGGACCCAGCAGCGAACATCGACGGGCGAGCGTCAAATTGCACAAGGTCGAGGAAGTAATAAAGACCATTGAAGTTACTTGTTCGTGTGGTGAAAAGACCATGATTGAACTCGAATATTGAGCGATAAAAATCAAAAAGAACGCTTCATTTTTTTTG
>JAHEAM010000232.1 GCA_024642765.1 Planctomycetaceae bacterium | reverse complement strand
TTTCGACGACGAGCTCGTCGACGTATTCCGTCACTTCTTGTTTTTCTATTACTGTTTCATAAACAATTCGTGTCTTGGTAACAGGTCGGTCTTCATAGATGGTCCGTTTGCGAAGTTCATACACGTCTTGTGCGACGGCGGAAGGGGTTAAAACACCAACAGCCAGTACGCAAATCAGGGAAACACGAAATAACATAATCGACTAGCCTCAAATTCGGTCGTGAAGTTCTAGCAATTGCATTGTCGAGGCCCTGTAAAATCCCTTAAGGGTTCGCTTGTGCAACTACGGAAAATCCAAGCGGGAATGGAGTCGCTCAATGACTCCGCTGAGTGTTCATTTTAAGCACGAACTCCGTCGTTGGCTATGAGCAACCTTCCGGTTATAACGAGAATGAGCATCGAAGCCTGTGTATCTTGCCCGGATTTGCGGATTGCGAAAGATAGGAAGTCTCGGTTTGGCGGTTTGAATGGGTGCAAGCAAGGACACTTGGTCGTGTCTGGGAGACTATCCGCTGTGAAATCAAAAGAAAACGAGAAGGGCCTTTCAATTGAAACATTTGGATTTGACACTGCCAACGCCTGAGGCGAACCTAGCTCTGGACGAAGCGCTCGTCGAGTCGGCTGACCAAGACGAAAAGTTTCCGGAGGTATTACGTCTTTGGGAACCCGCGGCAACTATGGTTGTGTTGGGGCGCAGTTCGCCATGTGCTGCCGAAGTCGATTTGGATTTTTGTCGTGCTGAAGACATCCCCGTACTTCGACGAGCAAGTGGTGGGCAAACCATTGTCACGGGCAAAGGTTGCTTGATGTACGCAGCTGTGCTCAATCTGCGAACAAGGCCGGAATTGGCAATGGTGGATACCGCGCATCGATTTGTCTTGGAACGCATTTGTTTCGCGATTCACAATTTGAAAATTGCTTGCGAGATTAATGGTATTAGCGATCTGACGAGCAATGGCCGTAAGTTCAGTGGCAATAGTCTACGATGCCGACGTCACAGCCTGGTTTATCACGGTACAATTTTGTACGGACTTGATCCGGAACTCATTGCGAAATGCTTGCGGCATCCAGTTCGCGAGCCGAGCTATCGGATGAGTCGTGACCATCGAGAGTTTTTGTCGCCGTTGCGAGCTTCCTCTGACGACTTGCGTCATGAATTGCGGCGAGCTTGGAATGCAGATACCGAATTAAGCGACTGGCCGGAAACACTGACCGAGTCTTTGATTCGGGAAAAGTACTCTCAAGCTTCTTGGACAATGAAAATTCCATAATCGTTTTTTAGGCGTCGCAAGAAATTGCAGTGAGCTTTTGTAGTTGCGAATTGGTTAGGCAAGCATGTCCAATAACCTAACAAACTAAAATGCCGGGCAGATGTGCCTGCCGGACAAACAATCTCGGATCGGGCAAAAAAGTGCCAGCAGAAAAGTCGCCAGCAATCGTTTTGAAAGTCACTGAATTCAGTGAGACAAGCTGCGTGGTTACGCTATACACGCGAGATTTTGGGAAAATCACCGGATTGGCCAAGGGAGCACGACGTAAAAACGGTCCGTTCGAGTCTGCACTTGACGTGCTAAGCATGATTCGCGTAGTGTTCCTCCACAAAAACACCGACTCGATGGACCTGCTAACGGAAGCAAAGCTTGAGCGCCGCTTCCGTTCGGCAAGTTCGGATTGGGACAGGCTCAATTGTGCCTATTATTTGATCGAACTCTTATTGGGTTTAACAGACAATAGCGATGCGATGCCTGAGTTGTTTGACCTTGCGGACTTCACTTTGCGGGCGTTAGACACGAGTCCTGAGTCGCCGTTTTTGATTTTGACGCAATTTGAATTTCAACTACTTTATCATTTGGGACATGCACCGATGTTGAATCAGTGTGTGGCTTGTGGTCAGTCGATGCCTAAGGACCAGCGGACATTTTTTAGTGCACTTGCCGGTGGTTTATTGTGCTCAGATTGCCGGCCAGGAAAACAAACAGTCATTTCGTTATCGCAAGAAGCATGGGACTTAATGGATCAACTTTCGATTTCATGCGACAAACCAAAAGCACATTCGGTGGTTCGTGAGCCCAGTGAACTATTTGAGCTTACAAATCGTATGGTGGGCGGATTTGCAGAAGTCCGCGAAACGATGAATCAGTTCGCGGCCCACTTGATGGGAAAACGACCAAGACTGCAGGTGTATTTGCGGCTACCAAAATCATTTTTACTGGCGGATCCGCCGACGAGATAATGGATTTCTCGTTCCGAACGGGCCTTCCTGACAATTGTTTGCATATTTTTCAGAACCTAAATCGACATGGATGTCGCTTGTGAATAGTTCAAATTTAGAATTCAATCGCAGACTGCGTTTACCACAATCAAACTGGCTGCTAGCCGCATTTCATTCTCGACATTGGGGCGTCTGGCTCAGCAGTTGCTTGCTGGTTCTGAGTGCCGGTTGCCAATCGGGGCCCTTTGCAAAATCGAAGGCTTCTAATGGAAACAGCAAAGGCTTGTTCGGAATGAATAAGCAAGCCAAGCAAAAACAACTGACAGCCGACGACGTATTAGACCCACTCGGGGAGCGCAATTTCAATCGCGTGCTGCCTCAAGATCTCACGCCAAGTCAAATCGGAACAACCCTCAAAACGCGATTTAGTAAAGGCAACACACCAGAGGCTGCGACGGCGGCATTCAATGAAGGCCAACTGCTTTACGAGAAAGCTATTGCCACTCGAGACGCAAACCCAAACGGAAAAGAGCACATAGAAATTTTCAAAGAAGCCGCAGAAAAATTCCGAATAGCCTCGGCGTCCTGGAAAGATTCGGCGATGGAACAAGATGCCTTGTATTACGAAGGCGAATCGTTTTTCTTTGCCAATCACTATGTCCAATCGAATCGAGCTTTCGAAAAGCTACTCGCGCTCTATTCAGGCACGCGTTACTTGGATAAGGCCGAATCACGTCGTTTTGCAATCGCCCAGTATTGGCTCGGCTTGGCCCGCGACCATAAAGGCGATTGGGTGAAAATCCCGATTCCGAAAACTGATCGACCGGCAATGGGATTGGCTACCGAATCGAGACGGATTCTCAATCGAATTCGCATCGACGACCCGACGGGAAAATTAGCTGATGATGCCACGATGGCATTGGGCAATGCGTTCTTCGAAGCCGAGTTGTACCAAGAAGCGGCCGACACCTATGAAGATCTCCGCAAGGCCTATCCGGGTGCGCCCAATCTGTTCCAAGCCCATGTGTTTGAGCTTAAGTCCCGAATGAAATCTTACTATGGAAACAGCTATGATTTGGAACCGCTGCAAAAGGCAGATGAATTATTGAAACAAATTGTTCGCCAATTTCCAAACGAAGCTCAGAAAGAAGAAGCCTACTTAGGCCAAGAGGCCAGAGCGATTCGATCGATGTTGGCCGAACGTGATTTTTCGCTCGGCGAATACTACGAAAAACGCGGCGAAAACCGTGCTGCTTCAATCATGTATGAACAGGTCGCGAAAAACTATGGCGATACAACTCTCGGGGAATCGGTTGGCGAGAGAGTCGCGTCTCTTACGGACAAACCAGCCGCGCCACCGCAACGGGCTCAATGGCTCGTGGATCTGATGCCAAAATCGGAAGCAAGTAAACCGCTCATTGCCGCCGGAAACAAAGATAGCGTCTTCCGATAACAAAACGAAATCGGTACCCATAAAATAATGTCTATTGCTCCTGCCAGTTTGAAACAAAAAGGCACTCGAACCCATTTGGCTTCGCAGGAGGGGCGTTCCGTTCTCTGCGCCGTGGCCTTGTGCGCGTTTGTGCAATTGATAACGGGATGCCGTGGCTATCATCTTGGCAATCAATACTCCTTTCGCAATGACATTCGCACTGTGCATGTTGGGATCGTGGAATCGGATTCCTACCGCCGTTTTTTGGGCCAGCAACTGACGGAGGCAATTGTGAAGGAAATTGAGGCCCATTCGCCCCTTGTGATCACGGAACCCGCGATCGCTGACAGCTTTGTTCAAGGTCGCATTATGCGGGACACAAAACGCGTCATTGGAGAAAACCGCTTAGATGAGCCGCGCTCACTCGAGTATGGCTGGCAAGTCGAAGTGACTTGGGTCGATCGCGCAGGCGTGCCCCTGATGCAGCGTCAAGTCGTGCGAATAAGCGACGACGTAACATTTATTCCTGAGGGCGGTCAGTCACTCGGTTCAGCCCAATTGCAACTGATCCAAAAGGTAGCGCGTCAAGTCGTCAATCAAATGGAAAATCCGTGGTAGGGCCACACTGTCCGCCTAACGAAATTCTCTCCTATTGAAACAGAAGGCCATGCGATGAATTTGACTTGCGTTTTGACCAAAGCATTACTCATTTCGACGCTGCTTGCCCTACCGACACTTGGTCAAGAAAAAACGCTCACACGGCCAATTGTTCCGCCAGATTCCGACGCTCCGCAGTATGTGGTCGAAGTTCGATATGTGACGTGCACACTCACCGAGATTGATGACGACTATCCAGAATGCGTTCAGCAAAGCTTCAAACAATTAGACTTCGACTGCATTAAGGTCATCGGTGGAAACGAAGTCCCAACTTCGAACGTAACAAACCAACTGAGCCTCGATATGTCGACAGATGGAACCTCGGCAATGCTGTGTGCAACACTTTCCGATACTGCCGCAAAAGAATTCATGCAATCACTCAAAGGCAACCGCGAGATCAGTCTGACTCAGGCCCCAACGGCAACGATGTACGCGAATCAACAAGTCAGCATTCAAGACACGAGTAGTCGCCCATTTGTGACTGGTGTGTCCGTCGTCTCGGATGACACAAACAACAAGCGTGCATTGCAGCCGGAAGTGAATGTGTTCATCGAAGGTACGACGATGAATGTTCGGATAGATAGTAGTGGCGATAATGAACGAATTGAGGGAACATTTTGCAATTCTCAAATTGACGGCGTTCGCTTACTTAACATTGCGAATCCGCTCGGCGAAAACAACGAAACGGTAACCTTACAGGTGCCAATCATGACCACGAATAAAATTTTTATATCCAGTGTATTGGAACCAAATAAAACACTGTTCTTTGACCTTGGAAATTCCTATCAAACACGCCGCACCGAGCAGAAGAATAAGACTTTGCAAGCCGTGCCATACGCGAATCGACTATTCAAAAAACCTGTAATCGAGAAGGTACCTGTTTGGATGGGAATGTTGGTGCGTGTCGTCCGAATTGAAGACGCCATTGCCATGAACACCCCAGAAAATACCAACAATGTTCGTGAGTAAGCGGGTTGTCCTCTCAAATTCTATTTGGAACCCAACGGGTTGCATTTCAGTGCGAATCGCAAAAAAATCCCCCTGAATTTTTATGCAATGGCTGCCCACTGCATTTTGCTTTGGCTATAATCCCTATCGTGGCGAAGGTTGGATTCAAACTTACCAACGGATAGCGAAGTCTCGACAGAGAGAGTTCGTAAAAACTGACTTCACTAAAACGCAAGACTGAGGAATTCCCGTGACACAAGAGTTACTGACTCGCGTCAACAATGCTGTGTTGATCGTCTATTTTCAGGATGTACGCATCGTCGACGAATCGCGAATCGAAAGTTTGGGCCATGAGCTAATGAACCAAATCTCCGAAGCGACGAACGACAAGATGATCGTGAATTTTCAAAACGTTGCATTCATGTCCTCGGCCATGATTGGCAAATTGATTTCGTTCGGAAAAAAATGCAAGACTAGCAATGTTCAAGTCCGCTTTTGCGGGATCAATGATAACATTCTGCAAGTCTTTAACTTGATGAATCTTGGCAAAGTATTCGATATCGATGCGGACGAAAAAACGTCCTTAGAAAAGATATCCAAAAAAGGTGGATGGTTTGGATAGTCGCTAATGCTTCGAGCGGCAGCAGCATAACCAATTGGGTTTTGGACAAAATCGAATTGGTGAGACTTAATAATCTAAGTGCAATTGGCGTCCTCGGGTGGGGACGCCTTTTCAAATAGCGCTGTCCAACGCTGTGATTCATTCAAATAGGTTTCGGATGGGAACTGGCGAGTTGGCAGGTTTAGCTGCTGCATTTTTCTGGGCGGTGGCCAGCATGATTTGGGGGCGGATTCCGTTAACGGCCTTAGGCATTAACTTGGCCAAAAACGTTCTCGGATCATTCTTTATCGCCTTGCACATGTTTTTGATCGCTGTCTCAACCAATGGGCAGTTCCTTTCCGCTGATGCTCGGGCATGGGGTTGGCTGGCTCTGAGTGGTGCGATTGGCATTGCAATTGGAGACACCTGCTATTTTCGAAGTCTCCAAATCATTGGTCCGCAAAAAACATTGATGGTTGCAT
>JAHEAM010000231.1 GCA_024642765.1 Planctomycetaceae bacterium | reverse complement strand
GGATTCGACTGCGGCGAGAGATTCAGGACTGATCGCAAAATTGAATAATTTCCAGTCGTTGGTGGTGTTGCAGGGGCCATCTTGACCGGCCCCCACGAATGATACAGCCTTTACGATAGTTTTGTACAATGCCTTGGGTATTCCGCGACTGTCTGCTGGAGCGTAGCGGAAGCAGGCAGTTGCGAGGCGATCACCGTTGGGGCCGGTGGACGACCTCCCAGTGAACGATGCGGACGCTCTGTGTTGTCGTGAACCCGCCAACGCTCAATGAGCACCTTCGCCTCCAGCAACGTGTCGAACAGCTCCGTATTCAATAGCTGATCTAGCATCTTCCCATGGAACGATTCGACATACCTATTCTCCCAGAGGCTGCCTGGCTCCATGAACAGGGTATTTACCTCCATCTTTTGAAGCCACTGGCGAACCCGACTGGATGTAAATTCTGGACCGTTACCGCGTCGAAGGTATTTCGGGACTCCACGACGAATGAACAGTTCATTCAGACGCTCCAGCACGTCTTCACTCCCCAACTTCCTTGCCACGTCAATCGCAAGGCACTTTCGGCTGTACCCGATCGGTCCCTGGCCCGGTGAGCCGCTGCCGGATGCGTACGACTTACTCATCTACGCCAAGAACGGACATCGGCCTTAGCTACTCGAGAACTTGGCCGAAGCGTTTCCTTGCCACATTCAGATCCACTACGGACGCGATCGCCCCGCACGCGTGAACTGCTGAACGGCTATGTGGAAGAATCCCTTACCCAGGCGCGGTACGACTTCCGAATGGGGGGCAAGATTCCGGACATCCTAGAACAGTTGGGCATGGAGGCGTCACATAACTTCACCGTACCAGACAGAGAGGTGAGCTTTTCAGGACGTTCCTCGCCTGATGTTGTTGAGGCGTGGCAGACGCGCTTCGACCGGATGTACATGCTTCGCGACTATTGCGGGTCGGAATTTGAGCACGTCCGCGACGAGTTTCTAAACTGTTTGACACTCGACAAGCATGAATGCAAGGCAACGGTGCGATGCGTAATCGCCAACAAGAGGAAGTCGTGAACAATTCAGTGTGTCCACAGTCGCCTCGCTTACATGACCGGATCCTCTCGTTTGGCCGCGTGAAACCCGATAACCCCCGAGACCCAGCAATTGCGATTTTCGCCGTTTCAACTCTCCGTTCCCAACCCCGGTAGGTTGCGACCGATTGGGCGAGAGCAACACATCTTAACCCAGGCGGCTGAAGACAGAGAGACCGCCGAGAGTTTGGGGCAGAAATGGGCTCCGAAGGAGAACCCGTGTGAATAGGTCGAGTCGCGCGCGACGTCAGGAGAGAGACTCGAAACGCTACGTGACTGTCGCAAACCCTTGCGAAAACTGGGGATAAGCCACCCCGTCTCACCGCCAGCGCAAAACAAAACCCCGCGGTCGCTCAATTTCGCTACCGTGGGGTTGAAGTTGCGGGAGCCGGATTCGAACCGACGACCTCGAGGTTATGAGCCTCGCGAGCTACCGGGCTGCTCCATCCCGCACTGATATAGTACCTAAAATGGGATTTGCGCCTAGGCCTGTTTGAGTTTCTTCCTTAGTTTTTGTTCAAACGCAATAATATTAGGCTAGTCCCGAAAATGTCAAAAAACGACAAACGCACGTTTCAAAAAGGAGTCTATGGAACTCGGCATTCGGTTGGGACTCGCTATAATTCCAAGATGAAGCATCCGCTTTGCCTCTAACAGGATAGTTCTAATAACCATTTGTCGATTGCCGCGCGAATGACACCGACACGCGAATTCGAAAAACAGCTTAGCCCGCAATCTTTGTCACGGCTCGGCCACTGCGAAGTTGCCCACAGCGAGGCTAATATTAGTGCTTCGAATATAAGTGCTTCGAACAGTGACAAGATTTTTGTTGGACCTGGTGACTTGCTCCGACGGGTCGTATTCGCTGGGGTTGGAATTCTGTTTGTAGTGATTGCAGCGATCGGTGTTTTTTTGCCGGGCATACCGACTCTTGGCCCGCTACTGGTTGCGTCATTCCTTCTAACGAAAAGTTGTCCCGCTCTGGAGCACCGTTTGGTCCGAAACAGATTCTTCTCACCTTACTTGAGAATTATGAATGGAACGGATTGCTTCCCGTTAAAAGCTCGCCTTTTATCAATAGCCATTATGTGGACCAGCATTCTTTTTAGTTGCCTAGTTCTCTATCGCTTGGAGCCTGTCAGAACCTGGGCTATTCCCACGGTGTTGATTGCCGGCCTTGTTGGTACTTGGTTCATTTCTCGATTTGGACGTTTTGCCAAACGCGTCACAAGCTAGAAAAAACTCAATGTCCGCTATCTATCTCGACAATCATGCCACCACACGATGCGACCGGCGCGTCGTTGAAGCGATGTTACCGATGTTTGAGGAGTACTATGCGAATCCGGGCAGCGTTACCCACGTAATGGGTCGGCATGTCGAAGAATTGGTCGCAAACGCGCGACAACGAGTTGCCACCTGCCTGAACTGCGAGCCCAACGAAATTGTGTTCACAAGTGGTTCCACTGAAAGCAATTGCCTCGCAATCGAAGGCATTGCCGACCGGAAAAAATGCGGGCACGTTTTGAGCGTATCGACGGAACACCCATCGGTCATTTCCGTGATTCGCAAGCTTGAACGGCGGGGCTTCACATCCACGTTAATGAGTGTTGCTCCAAACGATAGCGCATACTCAGGGACAATCAACGTCGACGATTTTAAGATAGCCCTGCGCCCTGACACCATTCTGGCGTCGGTCATGTGGGCAAACAATGAGGTCGGGACGCTTCAACCCATCGAAAGTCTGGTAAATGCTTGCCAAGACAAAAAAGTGCCATTGCATTGCGATGCAACCCAAGCTGTCGGCAAAATTTCACTCGATTTAGCGCAGACTCCAATCGCGGCTATGAGTTTCTCTGGCCACAAAATTCATGGGCCAAAGGGAATTGGAGTGTTGTTTGTTCGCGGAGGAGCCTCTCCCGTTCGCTTCAATCCGATAGTAACAGGTGGCGGTCAGGAACGCGGGCGACGTGGTGGGACATTGAACGTGCCAGGCATTGTCGGTTTGGCTACTGCATTGGAAATAGCCAACATGGAACGAGTATCCAACAATGAAGCACTGCTCACATTACGAGATGATCTTTGGAATCGTTTGAAATCCAAAATACCTGATTTGGTCTTGAACGGCCCCTCACTCCCCAATCAACGATTACCCAACAATCTGAATGTGCAGTTCCCGATGGTGGATGGTCATACGTTGATGAGTTTGACGCCAAACGTTTGTGTTTCGAGTGGGAGTGCATGTACCGCAACAAGCACTGAGCCAAGTCACGTTTTGCAGGCCCTCGGCCTTGATCCAGACGCTGTGCGCTCAAGTATTCGATTTGGATTGAGTCGTTTCACTACTTCAACCGAAATCGAATTCGCTGCAGACGAACTTACAAAAAGCTACCAGCGGCTGCAGGCAACTCACTGTTGATTTTGTGCTTAATTAAGCTGGTAACTAATTGAACAAGAAATGGCAGATATCGCCGTCTTGCATTATGTAAGTTTTCCCTTCAACCCGCAGTTTTCCAGCTTGCCGAATTTTTGCTTCCGATTCGTGAGTGACAAGATCTTCTAGGGAATAGACTTCGGCGCGGATGAATCCTTTTTCAAAGTCGGAGTGGATAACACCGGCACCTTGAGGGGCCGTCGCACCAATTGGAATCGTCCAGGCCCGCACTTCCTTCTCACCGGCAGTAAAATAGCTTTGCAATCCGAGCGTCTTGTAGGCTTCTCGCGCCAGGACCGAAAGTGCCGGCTCCTTTAAGCCTACGGCTTCCAACATTTCCGCTCGATCGGCTTCGTCAAGTTCTGCGACCTCTGATTCGATTTTTGCACAAACGGCAACAACACCCGCACCCACTTCTTTTGCATGATCCCGAACAGCCTGGACCATCGGGTTTTTCCCTTCGAGGTCATCTTCGCTGACATTTGCAACATACAAGATTGGCTTGGCCGTCATCAATCCGAAACTACTAACCGCTCGTTTCTCGTCGGGCTTGAAGTCCAGTTTTCGCAGCGGCAATTCCTTTTCCATTTGCTCAAGGCATTTCTTGATGACTTCATAACGAATCTTAGCGTCTTTGTCGTTTAGTCGGGCCGCCCGTTCGGCTTTTGGCAATGCCGTTTGCAACAGCTCGACATCCGCAAACATTAGTTCCGTTTCGACGATCGCAATATCAGAAAGCGGATCGACCGCGCCGCTAACATGTATAACATCTGGGTCTTCGAAACAACGAACGACCTGGATAATAGCATCGACCTCGCGGATATGGCTCAGGAACTTATTCCCAAGTCCCTCTCCCTCACTCGCGCCTTTCACAATTCCCGCAATGTCAACGAGTTTGAGCATCGCAGGAATTACTTTTTGCGGCGGGATATATTTCGTGATGGTGTGAAGTCGCTCGTCAGGGACCGGAACCATGCCCTCGTTTGGTTCGATCGTGCAAAAGGGATAATTTGCACTTTGAGCCGATTTCGACGCTGTCAGTGCATTGAAGAGAGTACTTTTACCAACGTTGGGCAATCCAACAATTCCTGCTTCCATTTTTCCTTAATCAACCAGATGACAGATTTTAGTTTGACGCAATATCGTATCGTCTCTTTTCAAATCGCACTATGCGGGGGCGAAAACCAAATAAAAATCTGAATCGCCATCAGTTTGCTAGCGTAACGGTGCAGCGTCAGATTTGTCAAAGTTTTCCGATTGTTTCGGTTGTTTCGTCAAGAAATGTTTTGGCGATGGGATCGAGATTGCCGATTGTTACGATTGTAGGAGCTTTCCAAGAACTCGGAAATCTATATAGGGTTTTGGAACTTCAAAGAAATGCAAGTTTATTGGAAGTGCACCTTAGAGAGAGGGCTAAGTGGCGCGACAAGTCAGGATAAGGAAATAAAAACCTACCTAACCCCTGACAATTACTAGCTAATTCGTAAAAAACTAAGGCAAGCTAAAATGACTTATTCCCGCAAACCGGAATTTTCGAAAACATGGACTCTTGGACGCCAGCTGACCTCGACAGCAATCGCGACCATTGGCCTATTGGGCATTGGTGGAAATTGCCAAGCTCAAACGGCTTCCTTTCAAGAGCTACCCTCCCCAACATATGACGCACGAACTGCGGACTATTCGCTTCAACCCATGACGCCTATGGCACCTAAAGTCAGTGATGCTGGGCATGTGTCGTCCGACGGTTTGAATCCAATCTCACCCGTTGGTTTCGCTGCACCAATAGCAATCAAAAAGACTTCATACAAATTAGTTTCACATACTTGGCAAGAATTTGAACAAACCCTCGTTAACTGCTGGCTGGTAAACCCCAAGGCTGAGTTGCTCAACGATGGTCGCCAGGTCCGTTTGGAATTGCCGTCCGCCAAAGAACCCGCGTTCATGGTAATCAATCGGGAACAATCAACCGTCGAGTTTCAAGGTTCACCCAAGGCGGCTGAAGAATGGCAACGCCTTGTCTTCTTGATCGATCAACAAGGCAAACCATCAGCGACCCACCTAATCAAGGTCGTCGAATTACCAATGGTCGACGTGAACGTCATTGAATCCGTCGCGAAAGATGCTGGAGCGTTTGTTGTGACTACCGGTGGGCAATACACGGGTACACCTAAACGACTACAAGATACCCAGTTACCAAATGACCAAGACCCCGTCCAACTTCCTCAAGGCATTCAAGACCTGAAGCCTGGAGCGCAGGTGATCACAAGAATTCAAGAGGGACGGGTTCAGATCGAGCTTTTTCCAGATCAAAACATTATCGTTGTCTCCGGCCCGCCTGAAAAGGTCCAAAACATCAAAGAAGCAATCGAAGGCTTGGTGAAAAAAGTCGAGCGTGCCGGCGACAAAATCAAGCGTATAGACCTTGCAGGCGGAAATCCACAAACCACTGCGGACACGGTTCAAGATGTTTATGATCGTAGCTTTGCCGGCAACCTTGGCCCGGCAACGATTAGTCCGATCCTTGACCCGCGCGGCCTCTTGGTTACGGGTCGCAATGAGGCTATCGCAAAGATCGAAGAGATCGTAAAAGAATTCGATGTTCCCGACATGGAAGAACCAGATCGCACAGAATTCAAGGCGTTTAAGCTGAAATTCATGTCGGCAGCCGACGCCAAAACTCGTGTTGGTGAATTTTTCGGCCAATCGACCCAAAACAACTTTGGCGGACAGGGTGTTACGACTCCCATCCCAGTCGTGATTATTGCCGATTACCGAAGCAACTCAATCTTGGTGAAGGGTGCAGCGTCACATTATCTACAAGTCGAAAAGC
>JAHEAM010000230.1 GCA_024642765.1 Planctomycetaceae bacterium | reverse complement strand
AATTGGCGCGTCCAAACAACACTGTCAACACCTACCGGCGATGTAGCATTTCCACTGCTCACCTAATTGCATGATAATGTGTTGCGCATGGAGCGGCGGGCGGTGCCGATTCTGAAGTCAATATCTTTTGCCGCCGCCCGGTGAACACAAGCATTATCCGCTGAAAAGGGAGCAGAAAGAAATGGACGATACCGAAGCATTTTTGGCTGAATTAGAACGTACCGAACTTGAAGCCATTGAAGAGAATAACGAAATCGTTCCGAGCGGAGAACGGCCGTGTCCCATTTGTGGAAACCACATGGATGTCGAGCAAATGTCAGGAGTGAACGTAGATGTCTGCGCGAAACATGGTGTGTGGCTCGATCGTGGCGAGTTGCCTAGAATTCTGGGTAGCAGCGCCGGCTTGCATCGGCGCAAACACGCTGACGCTATCCGCAGGGCAAGACAGGCAGGAAAGACGAGCGGCATTATCTTCGGCGTTTGGTCTCTCTTATTTGACTGACAAAAATCGAAGTACGTTCACTTCGATCATGGATATGTCCGCGTTGAAGTACAATGGACTATTACGGTTGCTACCGGTCGATTGTCTTCTGACCGAGCGATTTGATTCGCTGAGTGTGTTGATGGACAACCGACAAGCTGGCACGTCGAGTGGTGGTCTCACTTACCATTCCCTATGATGTCTGTGGCATGGTTTGAAATCGGCTGCGGTCAGATCGTTCATCGTGGCATGTTGCTTGATCCTGAGTTGTTGATCACACGGATTGGATCTTGAAGCTTCTGCAAGATGCGAAGTTCTGCTACGATCTGTGTGGCGACATAGTCCGTATATTTGGGTCCTTGCCCAAATCATTAGACAAACTCAATGCCGATCCGATGCTCGAAAATCGCAAATAACAAAGCCATGCACGCTGAGCATGCGTTCGACAGTTTTTGAAATGGATCATCTCTCGTACGTGCCGGGTGATGGCCGTCGTTATGAACATTTTTGCCCTGGGGAAACAAGATGCATTTGAGTAAACGCTGTGCTGCCGAGACCATCGGCACATTCTGGCTCGTGTTTGGTGGTTGCGGAAGCGCCGTTTTGGCGGCGAGTTTCTCTGCCCCGCTCGGCGATACGACCACTAACCTTGGAATTGGTTTTGTGGGGGTCGCGTTTGCGTTTGGGCTTACTGTTCTGACTATGGCCTATGCCATAGGGCACATTTCAGGTTGCCACCTTAATCCGGCGGTATCAGCCGGGCTAGTCGCCGGGGGGCGTTTTCCGATGAAAGAACTGCTCCCGTATGTTGTATCGCAGGTAGTTGGAGGCGTGGCAGGTGCGGCTGCTCTGTATTTCATCGCGTCAGGCAAGGCAGGGTTTTCCCTGGCAGATGGGTTTGCATCGAACGGATACGGCGAACATTCGCCTGCTCAATACTCATTGACAGCCTGCCTTCTCGCGGAAGTCGTCCTTACGTTCATGTTTCTGATGATTATTCTCGGTGCGACAGATCGACGTGCCCCCGCGGGATTTGCTCCGATCGCTATCGGGTTGGGGCTTACGTTGATTCATCTCATTGGCATACCCGTAACCAACTTGTCAGTAAATCCGGCGAGGTCAACCGGACCAGCTGTCTTTGTGCAAGGCTGGGCGCTAACGCAATTGTGGTTGTTTTGGGTTGCCCCAGTGATCGGCGGGACAATTGCAGGATTCATCTATAAGTTTTGTTTTGAACCAGAGGAAACGGCTTAAGTCGAAAAGAGTGCATAACAAATGCTATCAACCGAAGTCGCGACGGTAGCCGGACGACATGGAATGTACAATCAACTCACGTGGGGATTCAACGATCATCAGCCCCGTGTTGGATTGGATGCCCAGGCCACGACAACCGTGGTCGAGAAGATCAAGACTGCGTTTTCTATCGCTTTTTCGGCCCTGATTCTATCGCGTTTCGTTCGTCAATCACTTTCCTGGCGGAAAGTCGCCGAGTCGACATGGAAACGATTGAGTACTACTATAAGAAATGCAGCAGATAATCCTTCTGCCTGGTTGCTGAGCGTTCGGAATGCATAACAATACGATGTACGCGAGGCCGGACTTGCGCATGCTTTTCATTGTCTAGATCTTTCGTTCCGGCTCGTTGATCGTTGCCGTCATACGAATGAAATCAATCCAAGGTGAGACCATATAAATGTCTAGAACGATTACTGTCAGCCTACCCGTCGCCGATCTGATTGCGTCAAAGGCTTTTTATACTGCTCTTGGATTCGTTGGCAATCAACAGTGCACAGACGATACCGCAGCCTTAATGGTTTTGAGCGAGACAATCAGTGTAATGCTTTTGACCCACAGTAAATGGCGAACATTTACTGACCGCCCAATTCCACCAAAAAATTCGAGTGAGGTTTGTCTCAATATTTCTTGCGTTTCACGAGATGAAGTCGATGCAATGAACAAATCTGCGGCAGAAAACGGTGGGACTTCTGACATAAATCCCGTTGAAGACCATGGATTCATGTATGGCCGTGACTTCGCTGATCCTGACGGTCACATCTGGGGTGCACAATGGATGGACATGTCCGCGATGCCAACTGGTTAACAAAGCATACCACCGTCTAATAACAATCCGATGCAAGAAAATCTGCCGAAATCGCGTGTTCTGAAGTTTAATCAATTCGGCGGCTTGGTGATCTTTTCCGTTATCGTCGCGATCAAACTCTGCTTTTTGCTTACTGCCGATTGGCCCAGCACAGAAAACGCACTGAATCCGCACAGTTCGTGCCGAGAAAGCCCATGTAACCGATAGTGATAACATGCTTGGCGTTCCTGGTTTTGTCTGGCGCAAAATTTGCTCATCAGCATAATTGATGTTACGGCAAAACGGCTGGAGGGCGATGTGAAAAACACAACAGATCCAACTAACGATCCTGGTAATGAGGTCGAATGCTTTATCAAGCACGCACATGAACAGAACATGAGCGACGAGATGATTCGTCATTTGCTTTTGTCTAGTGGCTGGAAAGACAAAGAGATTTGCAACTATCTTGCGTCAGTGTCGCTTAAGTTGCCGATTCCCAAGTCACGCGAAAAAGGTGGGGCTCGAGAGGCGTTCTTTCACTTGTCCGCATTTACATGCCTGTATGTTTCGGCCGTTTGTTTCATCATTATGGTGTTTAGTCTTATTGACGTCGCAATCCCAGACGCGACACAGGTATTTTGGGAGGAAGAGGCTTACTCTTTGATTCGGTTGGCGTTGAGTCTAGTCGTGGTGTTTTTTCCGTTGTATTTGCTATTTAACTGGTTTATTCAGCGAGACGTCCGAAGCGGCAAGGCTGTCGCTGGCGGGGGAGTGCAGCGCTGGCTAACGTATTTAACATTATTTGTCATTGTGATGACGATTCTCATTGATGCCGCAACATTGATTTATTGGCTTCTTGAGGGCGAAATGACAATACGTTTAATGCTTAAGGCGATCGTGCTGTTTACAGTAATGTGTGGAGCTTTTGCTTATGTCTGGTGGGGAACTATTGAATGGTCGAAAAAATCGATGACCGCAGCAAGTGGCCAAAAATAATATTACTAATTGCCTCGCTCACGCTGGTCGCTGGCGTGTGCCTGTGGGCGATTTCAGTTGTTGGATTGCCTGAAACGGTTCGCAAAAAAGAATTCGACAAAACGCGGGTCGGTGACTTACAGCGTATACACTGGGCAATTGATCGGTATATTGAGGACAAAGGTGAATTGCCATCGGGATTGGAAGAGCTTGTTCTTGAAAAGAATATTCTGCAAGACCCTGAGACCGGAGACTCGTACGGATATGCCGTCGTGAATTCTAAAACTTACGAGTTGTCAGCTAATTTCGCTTTCGAGAGAATTGAGGATCGTTATTATTCTCGCGATCGCGAAACAGACTGGAGTCATCCGGCAGGATTGCATCATTTTTCGTTCGCGGCGAAGGAAAAATAGGCCGACTTGGGTTTGACATTCTTGGTTGAACGTCAAACCGTAACTGCGAAACAATATGTTGAACCGAAGGGGCTAATCAACGGTTTTATAAAATTGAAAGATGACCATCGCCGCCCGGTTATCTCGTCCGTTCTGTGACTACCTGACATGACCCAAACCAATCGTTCAATCACACGGAGAAACGCTTTCGCATTGGCCGCGGCCTGTATGACCGCTGTGCCAATTCTTGGATGCACACGCGACAAACAAAATGCGACAGATGAGGGCCACGATTTGCCTGACACTACCAAGATCGACAGCTACACAAGAAAAGGAGTATCCATGCGAGTTCATTACCTCGAAGTTGTAACGAAGGACGTAGATGCCGCATGCGAGCTCTACTCAGGAATACACGGTGTGACGTTCGGTGATGCCGACCAGAGTTTGGGCGGTGCTCGAACCGCCCCAATGACAGAAGGTGGAATGATGGGGATTCGTTCGCCCATGCATGATGGTGAAAAATCGGTCACGAGAGCCTACATGCTTGTTGAAGATATCGATGCCGCGGTTGGTGCTGCAGCGCAGTTGGGGGCCGAGATTGCCCTTCCACCTATGAAGATTCCCGGCCATGGTACCTGTGCCATCTATTTTCAGGGAGGAATTGAAGCAGGGCTTTGGCAACTCTGAACCCTACACGCATGGTCACAGAACAATCTGCTGCCGCAAACCGGTGATTTCAATCGTTCCGCGATGATGATAACTCGGCCTGGACTTACCTCCACGGATGGACGCACTTAAACTAAATAACCCAAACGCAAATTTAACGAAACAAACAGGAGAATTTTCAATGCCGCTAGTAAACGTAAAAGTTATCGAGGGTGTTTTCACGTCGGAACAAAAACAGGAAATGATCCGTAAGCTAACCGACACGATGGTTTCGATTGAGGGAGAAAACATGCGTTCGGTAACCTGGGTTGTCGTGGAAGAGGTTAAAAGTGGCGACTGGGGAATTGGGGGTACTCCTCTAAGCACCGAAGACGTCAAGAATCTGGCGGCGGGCTAATCCGCTGACTAGCAACAAGTCGCGGGCAATGGCAGGTTCGTACCAGTGGTATTGAGCTTGGCGAGATCGTTGTATAGGAGCCGCCAAATGCAGTTTTTATTCGGGCGTCGAACGGCAAATCACTTCACCGTCCATTGCATCGAGGTCAAATCCATTGCGTCGAGGTCAATTTAATCGTTGCTTTACACGGAGCCAATCGGAGCAACCTCTGAATGGCCACAACCTTAACCTGATTGCTAACGCCAACTGATTGCTACGCAACCTAAAATGGCGCAAATAGAATAAATGGAAAGAATATTTGAAGAACTTAAACCACCACCAAACGCGGCGGTTTAAGAATGAAGGCGCTGGGGCTCGAACCCAGGACCTACGGATTAAAAGTCCGTTGCTCTACCGACTGAGCTACGCCTTCGCAGTTTCCTGCAGGAAACCGTAAAAACGGTCACCTTTTGACAGTGCCCTAGTGTCCTGATTTCCGCCTTGATGTCAAGTGGGTCGGTACAATGTCACGAAGAAAGTCTGTGAATCGGACTTCAAACAGTAGTCTTTGACGGTATTGCCAATTTTGACCGCCTGGAGTTGCGTGACAACACTCAAAATTCCGAAATAACTCCACTCTTTTTGGTTGAGTGAATGATACAGCAAGAACAAGTTAGCATTCGACGCCTGGGCGACCTCGTTTTCGAATTTGGATGCGGCGAGATTGGACACTCATGCCATAGCATGCCTCTAGCAAAAAATTTACAATCAGTTTAGATGAGGCTATCATTGAGCTTTGCGATGTGTTCAAGCTTTTTCCAAATGAAACGTATGCAAGCAAAACCGCGTCGAATCCTGATCGTCGATGACGACCCAGACATTGTGGCCAATCTTTCGGATATCTTGACCGATATTGGCCATCGGACAGTAACGGCATGCAATGGCTCACGAGCATTGGAGCAAATCAAGTCCAATTGTAATTCAGACGATTGTCGATTTGACCTTTGCCTTCTTGATTTCAAAATGCCGGGCATGGATGGCATCGAGCTCTATGAGAAAATCAGGCAAAAGATCCCCAGCCTACGTGCAATCATGATCACAGCCTATGCTGGCGATGATGGAGTCGCTCGAGCATTGCAGGCAGGTACTTGGCGAGTCATTCGCAAGCCAGTTGACGTCAAGGTATTACTGGGGATGATCGACGAAGCGATTGCCAGCGATATGAAATCATAGCGATATTGCCCCGCACAGGTGATCTGGATTCTTATATTTAGGAACAACGAGTGGCAAATGAGTTTTCAGTTCTAATTGTTGAAGATAACGATGACGCACGTCGCAACATGGAAGATATTCTGTCTCTGGATGGCTATAA
>JAHEAM010000229.1 GCA_024642765.1 Planctomycetaceae bacterium | reverse complement strand
CTTGGTTCCTGTCAATCGGAATCCCATACTTGCCTCGCAAAATCCAAACTGTTTCGTCGAGAGCCTCGGCGATGGACAAGGTTTTGGAACCAAATTTCAGTCTCTGCCATGCAGCGGTTTGGATCGTCGGGCCGCGGACCAGAGCTTTGAGTGGACCATCATCGGTCGGTGAAGGCGTATTTGGAAAGGTAACCTCAACGAACAGTTGTGCAAACTCTTGCTCGCTGGCTACAGACAATTCGCAAGTCAACTCTGGGATCACCAAGGTTGGCTCGACCGGAATACCCAATAAGACTTCACTCCCTGACCCGCAAACAAAACTGACGCGTTCCCAATTGCTTGGAAGCGTCGGATCCGCATCGGTGTTCGTTTCCGTTCGAATGTCCCAGGAGGTGGGAGAAATTTTCGTATCCGTCGAACGCAATCGCCAGGTCGCGACTTCATATCCTCTCCCCCCTGCCCGATCGATTTGCACTCCGGCGAATGAAGCAACCAAATGCAACTGAAACGCAAACGCGAAGGCAACGATCGCAAAGAGCGGCGACGCCGTTATAATCGGAGATGAGTTGTGGTAATGGCTGAACATAGGTTGCGAAAAAACAACGTGTCGAATTAAGTCAACAAAATTCGTTTGGAAGACTAGAATCCCTGGACAAACTGGGGCTTTTATCAACAAACGGATATCCATTCCAGCCCAAAAACCCTGTTGTCTTTTGTAATCATTGGATTTGCACTCTTTTCTTAATATCGGCTTAAGTGCTTGGCTCACATAACTTTAGGAAAGATGCCTCCCATTCTTCCGATTTTTGGCATCGCATGTGCGTTATTGCTCGAACGTACCCAAGACCCATCAGTGAACAGGAGAGACGAACATGAGCGGAAACACGAGCCAAACGACAAAAAACCAACTTCCGAACGACTTGCTCGATCTTATTCAGGCAATTGAATGCCTTCCGCGAGAGTATCAAGAACAAGTGATGAATCCACTCAATCGGGTCGTCGACTACACTCGCCGCCGCCGCCGCATATTGGACCTGATCCAAGAAGCCTTGGGACAATTGCGACTGGACATGAAATACCTAATGTTCGATTTGGAAGCGACCAAACGTGAACGCGACTCGTATAAAGAAGGCTTTGGAAACGAATAATAGCGACCGAATCAATGCGTATTCTCCCTGCCAGACGGCATTTCATTCGATCCGACGCGTTTGAAATGCCGTCAGCTTTTCAAAAAAGGTCAAATACTGCATTGAATTTGATCGTTTTTGTCTGTTCGAATATCATGGATAGATAAATTGATGTTCGGCTAAAAACCAAATTGCCCTTTCCCGTCCACTTCAAGTGGAAATTGAAGTTTCAATAAAACCACACCTATACACACGATGTCTCAATTAACAGCCGACGCGCTATCCCAACGAATCGTTGAAAGTCACCTGATGGAAATCGGTGACTTCGATGATGCAATCATGGCTGCCGGGGGACGTGCGGCACCTGCCGATGATTTGATTCGTGAACTGCTGCAGCGTGAAATGCTCACCAATTGGCAGATCCAACGTTTGATGGAGGGGCATCGCCGGGGTTACTTCTATGGCAACTGGCGCATCTTGTACATGGTCGGTCACGGGACGTTTGCCCGCGTTTACCGCGCGGTGCATATCAAGACGGGTGATGTAAAAGCCGTCAAGGTCCTGCGAAGCCGTTATTCGGATAACGAACTTGCTCGCGAACGTTTTTTGCAAGAAGCGCGAACGGTCATGGAGTTGCGACATCCAAACATTGTCCCCATCCATGAGGTCGAAACGGACAGAGGTCGGATTTTTATGGTCATGGATTTTGTCGAGGGGCAAAACCTACGTGACTATGTGAAGGCCCATGGGAAACTAAAATTGGTCACGGCTCTGTCAATTTGCCGCGACCTGTGTAGCGGCCTGGACTATGCATTTAAGAGGGGTGTCACGCACCGTGACATGAAGCTATCCAACGTTTTGTTGTCGAGTAAAGGGCAGGCGAAAATCGTTGACTTCGGACTTGCCACGGTCAGTGCAGAGGATGGCGAAGACGAATCTCAAGGCCCTCGCAGTATCGACTACGCCGGTTTAGAACGCACAACCAATGTAAGGCGAAACGATCCACGCAGCGACCTGTACTTTTTGGGTTGCATGCTTTACCAGATGATTTCTGGAGCGCCGCCCCTAAAAGAAACTCGTGAGCGGATGAAACGGATCTCGCCACAACGATTCCGAGAGGTACCGCCGATTACGGCACATGTCGCGAATTTACCCCATCGTGTCGTGATCTTGGTCAATCGAATGATGGACTTGAATCCCGAAAATCGTGTTCAATCAACAACCCTTGCCTTGAAAGAAACCCAATCGGTCTTGGATGCCGTCACGAGTGGAGACACCGAGTTGTTCAGCGCCGAATTGACGCAACAGCAAATGGACGAATATTCGGCTATGGTACATCGCAAGGACGAAGGTTCCAATCGAACTATCTTGTTGGTCGAATCGGATGTCAAAGTCCAGGACATGTTTCGAGAACGCCTAAAAGAAGTTGGTTATCGTGTTCTAATCATGGGAAATGCTCAGCGCGCTTTGGATCGATTCAGAAACCTAGACCCTGCGGAAGCAAATCCCGCCGATTGTGTGATTTTTGGAACCGCAGGTTTGGGAGCTTCCGCTATTGAGGCTTTCAATCAGTTCCAAGGCGAACGAATGTCTGACACTCCCGCGATCTTGATGATCGATCCCAAGCGTGCGAGCCTAGCCACGTCGATCGATACAACGAGTGTGAACCGAGCGGTTATACACTTGCCCGCAAAAATCAAAGAGATACGCAATACACTCAAAAAGCTGTTCAAAGAGCCGGTCGAAAACCAATCGTCAGCCGAATAGTTAACGCTGAGGAGGGCGTTTGTCGGAAAGCGACAGGCCGAGCATGGATGCGAGCAAGCCCAATGCTGCTGTCGCTAATAGGACAAAGGAAGTTCCCATCAGGATCTTCCCCTGCTTTGAATCTTTCGTCCAAGGCGGTATCGACCATTCAGCAAATTTTGTCTCTCGAACAAAATTTGTATTCCAGCTGTCCCAAAGTTCTGAATTGGACATTTGGTTAATCTCGGCCGTATTTTTGTTGATGATCGCTTCGATATCGGGTGTCTTGGCAATCAATTTGGTTGAATACGAATACAGCCAACCGCCAGCGATGCCGCTGAAAATCGCCAAACCCAATCCGCCCGCGAACAACCATGACTTTATCGGTCGCCTTGTGCGTCCGGCAGACCGTCGTGTTTGGGTATCACCGTCAACAGGCAAAAGTACCAATTCTCGTAGCTTAGGAACCTGGAAAACCTCAGCGCACTTGTTGCATGGGAAGTCCTGCCCCGCATTGTTCGAATTAATGGAGTTTTCTCGCCCACAATTTGGGCAGTTCATTCTGTGTAACGACATGATTACTCGCAAAGGGAACATTAATAACAATAAATTATCGGAAGCGCGAAACCGAGGCTTAAAGTCTCATTTGTGGTGTGTTTTTCCGCCAGTTTGGCACAGCCGTTTTGTCGCACTTTAGATCGCGAATACGGTACCCAATTGTCGTTCAAAAAATTTCCCTGGCAATAAGAGGCCCGCACAGCTTCCCCAGAACTAAAAAAGACGAGAATCACGTGAAATGCTATCAACGAAGGCTACGAATTGAAGAAATGTTACTGGACCTTAACGAATTGGCGAGTAAAATCTAGTTACCGAAGTTCGACGCTCTTGCTGATGCAGCAGCCCAAATATTTTTTGAAGGCGGATAATGAATTCGGATCGCCCCTTGATGGGGAATGGGAGTAGGTGATTTAGGAACCGAATCGCAAGAATCGTTGTTAACTAACTTCAGTTACCCCCATTTAAACTTGTGTTATCCCATTCCAAAAGATCCAAGAATGCCTGACGTTCAGTGCCGCTTGGTGAATTTGAATGGCAGCGTGAAAAGTTGGTTGGACGCAACTTGAAAATACTGGCCGATGATTGGCCCGATTGAAGTTCATCAGCAGCACGTATGATTGATAGGCAATTTTAAAGACTACGCAAGTTTTTAGGGCTGTTGGTTTCCGTGAATTAATCCTTTTGCGATTTCGTTTCGTACTGATGAATACGAATTCTGTGCAGGGATTGCTTTCGAGGCTAACGATGATTGAGCACGTTCTATTCCGAACGGCGTTCAGTCGAGGCTCAGTTCAACTCAAACTTGGGGCTTATTAGATTGGTGAGATGGTTCCTGCGTACGTAATGTACCAAGCGGTAACAAAACAAATTCGGTGACACTTAAAAACTAAGACTTGTGAAAAAAGTGGTGTTTTCGAAACATCGCGTTCAAAACAAGCCTTTGATTAGGTAGCACCTAACAAGATCCCGCAACCGCAACTTGTGGAACATCCCAACTAAAAAGAATCCCTTTCCAAATTTGAACAGAGTCGTAGATGAAGCGGTTTTGGTGCTAGACTATTTTGTTCCTTACGGCTCTATGAATGTCTCCCCGATTTTTTGCTGACTCCCAAATTAACCAGAGTGGCTCTGAGCTCCTCTTGTCTTCGTTTGGGCTTTAGCGAAATTGCATTTGTTGGAACCAATTAAAACTGTTCAGGAGTTTTCCCTTGTACGATATTGTTATTGATGAATTTGAAGACGACGCCACACGAACACGAGTTTCGGATTCCCCTTTCGACGACTCCGTAACTGGAGAGGTGGACGACGATACAGACGATCGTGATGACCCAACGGCGGTTGCAGATGTTGCGCCTTCGGCTGATATCGCCGAGGACGTTGATGCTGATGATCTAGTTTCAAGTTTGGATGAGACAGAAACTTGGTCCGACGACCCTGTCCGCATGTATCTGACGCAGATGGGAGAAATTCCGCTGCTGACGCGTACCCAAGAAATCACTCTTGCCCGCCGAATTGAAGACACACGTCGCCAGTTTCGCACTAAATTGTTGGAATGCGACTATGTGATTCAATCGGCTTTCAAGACCCTGCGACGCGTTCACGCTGGTGAACTCCCCTTCGACCGGACAGTACAAGTTTCGGTTACCGATCGACTTGAAAAGGAACAAATCCTCGGTCGAATCCCCCACAACTTGAACACGCTAACCGTATTGTTCAAAAGAAACCGCCGCGATTTCTTGACCTCTTATTCGAAGTCTCGCTCAAAGTCCGAGCGCAAGGCGGCTTGGCTTTCACTCGCTCGACGACGACGGCGGAGCGTACGATTGATCGAAGAATTGGGGCTGCGAACGCAACGGATCGAATCGCTGATTGGCACCATCGAAAAATTCAGCATTTCGGTCGATGAACTTTACGCCCGCATTGCGCAACACAAGGCTGATAAAGGCCCTGCCGCAGAACGACGGCCTTGGATTCGAGAAATGCGAACGATTTTGATCGCTTGCCAAGAAACCCCTAGCAGCTTGCGCCATCGCGTTAAGTATTTGCGCAAGGTTTATTCTGAATACCAACAAGCTAAACGTGAATTGTCCGAGGGCAACTTGCGTCTGGTCGTTTCGATCGCCAAAAAGTATCGTAACCGTGGGCTAAGCTTTCTCGACTTGATTCAAGAGGGCAACGCAGGTCTGATGCGTGCAGTTGACAAATTCGAATACCGACGGGGATTTAAATTTTGCACTTACGCTACCTGGTGGATTCGCCAAGCGATCACGCGAGCGGTTGCTGACCAAAGCCGAACCATTCGGATTCCCGTTCACATGGTCGAAACAATGTCGCGTGTTCGATCTGTTTCGCGTCAGTTGCTCCAAGAATTGGGACGAGAACCTACCCTGGAGGAAATTGCACGTCGCGCCGAAACGACGATTGAAGAGTCGCGTCGGGTATTGGCAATGAGCCGCTACCCGATCAGCTTGGACCGACCCGTTGGCAACAGCGAAGACAGCCAGTTCGGTGATTTGCTACCTGATGGCGAAGCAGAAAACCCCGCACTTGGTGCCGCACAAGAAATGCTACGGGGTCGAATCGATCGCGTGCTGAAGACGTTGAGCTATCGAGAACGAGAGATCATCAAGCTACGATATGGTTTGGGCGATGGTTATAGTTACACGCTTGAAGAAGTCGGACACATCTTCAAAGTCACTCGTGAACGAATTCGACAGATCGAGGCCAAAGCCGTTCGGAAGTTGCAGCAACCAAGCCGTAGCCAAGAACTCGTGGGCTTTCTAGATTAACTCCTGTCGACCCATTTCAAAATCCAGAATCCCTGGGCGTCATCGCCCAGGGATTTTTTTGATGTATTACCTCATTCCCGAAAACGTTTAATCTTTCTGGGCAATTCTCTTCCGCGAGAACATTTCCTTGCGCACACCTTTCGCCAGTTGCCAC
>JAHEAM010000228.1 GCA_024642765.1 Planctomycetaceae bacterium | reverse complement strand
CTACAGACAGAACACAGTTTCCAATCGCGGCCATCTACCGCAACACGGTCCCAGACCCAACCAGTCCTCGGGCCGAACCGGGCGCATACACGGTCAAACTGACAGTCGAAGGCCAATCCTACGAACAAAAGCTAAACGTCCTCCCAGATCCTCGCATCAATCGTCCGAAAGATAAATAAGCGGGAATCAAGCTTGCAACGCGAACGAATTAATTGCAGTTGGCAGGTTTTCAATTACATCTGTTGCAATTAGCGAACGAGTTCCGAATTTTTCAACCGCCAAGTCCCCGGCTGCGCCGTGGAGGTAGACGCCAAGAGCCGTGGCGTCGAATGACCTCATGCCTTGTCCGACCAGCGCGGCGACAATACCTGTCAGTACGTCGCCGCAACCTGCTGTTGCCATCCCTGGATTTCCGGTGCTGTTCTCAAAACTAAATTCTCCGTCGGACACCAAAGTCCTCGGGCCCTTGATTAGGCACGTCACACTTTTGCTTGAGGCGAATTTTCCGAGTTCATCGCGCGCCTGCTCGATAGTTAGTTGTTGGCAAGCCGTGAGTCGCCGAAATTCTCCCAAGTGCGGCGTCAAAATTCGCTCGTTGTTGTGCAAAGACAAATCGCAACCCGCCGCCGACAAATTGTTTAAACCATCGGCATCGACGACCAGCGGTTTTTCACAATCGTGATACAGCCATGACGTGAGTTGTCGCAACTCTCCACTCTGGCCGAGCCCTGGCCCCATCGCGACAACTGTTGCTTTCTCAATGTACTGGCGAATCAAGCCACGTGACTCGCCCGTGATCAAGCCAAAATCGGATGGCAACGGAACAACCATCAGACAAGGCGAAAAACTCGCAACGATCGGTTGTGCATCCGCCGACGTTAAGACTGTCACTAACCCCGCTCCGGCTCGTAAGGCAGAGAGGCCCGTGAGAGCCGCCGCCCCAGACATCGATTGACTGCCGCCAAGGATCACGACGTGCCCGCAAGAATTTTTATGTGCGTTGCCATCGCGTGCCGGCAACGAAAGTTCACTGACCTCGATTTGATTCATTACTGTTTCTTTTGATTCGACTAATCTGTCCGGCAACATATCCGGCCCGAAATCCATCATCGCAATTGACAGCGACGCAATTCGCAGCGCGACAATTCAAGGCACTTACCAATCCTGCTGAGCCAACTTTTGGCCCCAACGTTACGGGCAGTGCAATCACAATTTTATTAACGCGACTGGCTATCAGATTCGGAAGTGAAACATCCCAGCCTGCTACGGCAACGATCGCGTCGCTGTGATGCCAGGAATCGGATTTGTTTTTCCACGTCAATTCGTCCACGGCAAAATCTGGTAAAAGAACACAGCCGATCCCCATCCAACGGAGCGTCTCCAGCGCTTCTTCGGCAATGGGTAAATCCAATGTCCCTGCGGTAACAACAGTAACCAAACCCATTGGCGTTTGTTTTGAAAGATCAATGCGCAGGGTTCGCGCCATCGCGTTGTAAACTCCTGCCGGAAACTGTTCGCAAAGTGAACGACCTTCTGCGTCCTCGATCAGGGTCACTAGAACCGGTTGCCCCAGTTCGAGGCGTTGCTGAATCGCCTGACGTATGGCTTTGATCGTTTTCCCCTGAGCGTGAATCATTCCAGGATTGGCCCAGCTTTCAACTGTGTTTTTCGCGAAAGCGTTGTCGGAAACTTCCTCGGTATCGAAAACCGTTTGGGACAGTGTTTCCGCCAAGGCTTGAGCAGCGTCGCTCGACGTGTCGCTAGGATTGGCAGTCGCCAATACGCCTACGAATTGTTTTGAAAAATCGGCAAGCGTTAGGCGGCCGGCACGAAACATTCGGGCCGCTTGTTCAAATTGATGGCGATTCATAAAAATGCAAAAATGGTTTGGCGAATGGTTTATGGACTTAATCGTAGTGGATTGAATTTGATTCCGGTACGGGTTCACAGTCTTGACTCCTGCGAACCTTCTCCGCCCCCGATTTTGTGACGCCGGATTTTTGCCTACAATACTTGACTGAAGCCAAAGATTTGACATGCGGATGCTTCGGTAATCAGCCGCCAAGTGCTGAGCTATTTTTTAACGTTCTGGATGAAAATTGATGAAGAAACATTGCGTTTTGGCTTATTCTGGCGGGCTGGATACCAGCGTGATTCTAGGTTGGTTGATGCAACAAGGCTACGAAGTTCACGCTGTCTACATCGATTTGGGCCAACCCTGTGAAGACAAAGACGCGATTTTGGACAAAGCCCGGAAGATTGGTGCCGCATCAGCCGAAATCATCGACGCGCGCGAGGAACTCTGCCGCGAATTCGCGTTTCCTGTATTGCAATTTCAGGCCAAGTACGAAGGCATCTATTTGTTGGGGACATCGATTGCCCGCCCGTTGATTTCAAAATGTTGTTTGCAATACGCGCGAAAGGTCGGTGCAAACGCCTACGCGCACGGTGCCACAGGGAAGGGAAACGACCAATGCCGATTTCAACTCGCCGCCGAAGCACTTGACGCGGATATCAAAATCATTGCGCCCTGGCGTATGGAGATCTTCCGCAATGAGTTTCCAGGGCGGAATGAGCTGATCGCTTTCTGCGAAAAGAACGACATACCTATCAAAGCGACCTCCAAAAAGCCCTACAGTAGCGACGAAAACGTATTGCATATTAGTTACGAAGCAGGTGAGCTGGAAAAACTCGATATCAGCGGCGTAAACTTGGTTGAATTCGGCATGACCGTTTCGCCACAAGCGGCTCCCGACAAAGTCGAGCAGGTAACCATCGATTTCGTTGCCGGAATTCCAACATCGGTGAATGGCAAGAAAATGTCGGCTCTCGAAATCGTGCAAACGCTCAATCAGATTGGCGGACGTAACGGCATTGGACGAATCGATATGGTCGAAAATCGATTTGTAGGCATGAAAAGTAGAGGTGTCTACGAAGCTCCCGGAATGACGATCCTTTATGATGCGCATCGCTATGTCGAACAACTCACCATGGATCGCGACCTCATGCACTTGCGAGATCGGCTCGCACCCGAAGTTGCAGAAATGGTTTATTACGGTTTTTGGTACCACCGAAAATTCGACTCGTTGCTCGCGTTCAATCGCGAGGCCCAAAAAGATGTCAATGGCAGCGTGTCACTCGACCTTTATAAAGGCAACATTAGTATTTCAAAACGCTCGAGCCCCAACAACTTGTACGACGAAGCGATCGCAACGATGGAGGGAGGGGGATCGTACAACCAAACCGATGCCGAAGGCTTTTTGCGAATCCAAGGTCTTCCGGGCCGTGTCCAAGCACGCACATCACCGCGCGATTATTGAGAGTGAACATTTACGGTCAAAAAAAGGTCGCTTGCGTGCCGGGCTTGTATTGGCATTCTGGAATTGCGACATCAAATAGCAAGCGGGTGATCGCAAATCCAAACACACGTGTTCGATCGACCGTGGTTCGGGCTTGCATTCAAGTATCGTTAAAATGTGCCAAAGATTTTTAGGTCCAGAAACTACTTTCAGTTGTTAACATTCAGCTGATTTTGACTATGCGAGTTATCGACAAGAAATATCAGGATCCAATTGAAATCATCTGGGTTGCCACGGCGGCAGAACTAGGAATTAACGTCGTTCGCAGTTCCGACGCGTTTGCCACTTGGGATGGTGCGGGCACTTTGAAGATCGGCATCAACGAGACACTCGACGCCGATGACTCGCTAGCCCAAATGATCTTTCACGAGATCTGCCATGCCGCCGTTGCCGGGCCAAATCATTTTGCTTCAGCCGATTGGGGACTCGACAATGACAACCCAGACGATGTCGTTCAAGAACACGCTTGTCTGCGTTTGCAAGCCGCACTTGCAGGCAACTATGGCTTGGCTCGTTTTATGGCGGCAACAACCGACTTCCAAGAATTCTATTTACGTATCATGAACGCGCCGCTCAATGAAAACGAGGATCGCGAATCATCCATTTCGCTCGCTCAACAAACCCTTGGGCAACTACGCACATCGAATTGGTTTCCAGTACTCGACAGGGCACTGACCGCAACGGCAAAAATCGCCAGCCAAATTCAAGAGTGGACTCAAGATGACTCACTATGGCGGTTGCCCACGCATTCCAAAAGTCCCGAACTATCCTCGCAAATGGGCTAAGATTGACTTAAACTAGATCCATTGGTCTTAGCGTGTCATTGGACTTGGGGTTGGCGCAGAATGCACGGTGAGGAGTCTTCGACTGTCGTCTATTGCAGTTTCTGGCAGAGTTCGAATCCTACCGCAACTCATTTTTTAAGCCTTAGCCTATTCCATTTACCTTTAGTAGACGATGCGTTTCCCATTCGGCAATTATTCTTGACGAGTCTCAATGCTATTCGTTGGCGAAAATCCCGTTCTGCAACGCGAACTATTGGTTAACTTGAGGACCATTCGCTCGTTCATTTTGCTGGCAGTGTATCAATTGGTTCTGGCTGGAGTAGTCTACCTCGCGTGGCCCAAAGACTTCTGGCTCGACCTCACCGAAAACCCTGATTCGACGCGACGTTTGGTCGACCTGTTCTTTCTGGGCAATTACATCATTGTTTCGTTGATGACGCCAACATTTGCTGCGGGGGCAATAACGGGGGAGAAAGAACGTAAGACCTTTGAAATGTTGCTGGCAAGTCCGCTACATCCCACTTCGATAGTTTGGGGGAAACTCACAGCGGCACTGACACACCTAGCGATTGTCGTTTTTTCATCACTGCCGGTCGTCATGTTGTGTTTGCCGCTTGGTGGCGTTTCGATTTACGAAGTACTTGCTGCCTATGTCGGTTTGATTTCCAGTGTGATCGCGTTCGGCATGATTAGCGTTGCTTGTGGCGGCTTTTTCAAGCGAACGTCCGCTGCTTTGGTCGTTTCCTACCTGATCATATTGCCGATGGTGCTGTGCGTCATTTGGTTTTGGTCGTTTACTAGCACGTTTGGGGAACAACGGATCAATCTCACGGTCAGCCTTTTGCCTGGATTTGCCGGTGCGATTGCAATACCGTTGTTCTATATCACGGCCGCGCGTCTATTGTATCCTCCGGACTTAGGCGGACAGTCCGGTGAAGTTCTGGACCTAGAACAAGAATCCGAGCGATCGGTCGGCCTGGTGATCCAACGCGATCAATTTCCCGATCGATTGTTCGTCCCGCCACTTCGCAAATCACTCATGGAAGACGGCACCAATCCGGTCTACGACAAGGAAATGCGAAGCGAGATTTTTGGCCAGGGCACACTCATGCTACGGATGGCCATTCAAATCAGCATGCTACTGGCCATAGTCTTGATGGCGATTTTCTTGTTTCTCTACCGCACCATGGCGCCGTGGTACATTTGTTATGTCATTCTCTTCAATACAATGATTGGACCGGTATTCTCTGCTGGCAGCGTAACGAGTGAGAGGGAACGACAGACTCTTGACCTGCTTTTGACGACAATCCTGAGCCCGTGGAAGATTCTATGGGGCAAGTATTTTTCGGGCTTACGCGTCTCTTCCGTCCTAACAGCTTTTTTACTTTGGCCTGTTCTGTTAGCCTTGATCATGGTTCCAGATTACTGGAAAAGTTTTCCAACAATCCTGGCTTACTTACTAATCGTTGCCTTAACCTGCGTCACAACTTCGAATATCGCGTTGATGTGTTCGACCATTTTTCATAGGACAAGCACGAGTCTTGTTGCAACCTACATGTTGCTGTTAGTTTTGTTTCTTGTGCCGTTGGCAAGTGACTACTTCGCCCAATCATTTTTCCCTAGCGAACGAACAACGCAATGGATTCACTGGTCGACAGTCGCGAGTCCCTATGCCGCGGCACATCAATTCCCACTATTCGTCGACGACATTTCCGACTCGATGACAACGTGGCGACAGGCCTCATATTCTGACGAAGGTGCGCTTTGGGGTTATACATTCAGAGACCTCCAACATTTCCTGGGATATTTGACGTTCACCATCCTGTTTAACGCGGTCGTCTTTTTGGTAATGATCTGGATGTTTCACGCCCGTTGGCGAGTCAGCGCTTCGAGTCAATAATTCTCAACCAATCAAATTCCAAGTAGCAAAACCATGCCAAAAGCCCATTTCCAAAAACCATATCTCGGGACTCTTCCAGCATCAAAAGTGTTGGTCCTGCTAATTGCCTTAGCAAGCGTATTCTTGCCGGATACTTTCGTTGCCGCTCAAGACGACTCCAACGCGAAGGCGTTGCCCGAGCCCCTCGAAGTCTATATGGGACGCGAAATCGCGCAGACAATGCACTACTCAGGTGCCGAATGGCTAATTCGCGACAATCGCGAACAAGAAGAACACTGCTCGATGGTTCTTGCGAACTTGGGCCTCAAGTCGGGCATGTCCGTTTGCGATATGGGATGCGGCAACGGATATTATGCATTACCGATCGCCAAACTTCTGGGGGAGCATGGCTC
>JAHEAM010000227.1 GCA_024642765.1 Planctomycetaceae bacterium | reverse complement strand
CTACCTGATGTTCCACTACTCGTTCCACCCATGGTCGTATTGGTGGTGCCCGTTAAATTGCTGGAATTGCCAGTCGTAATGCCAGTGCCGCCACCTATGTTTCCCGTTCCACCAGTGCCGCCGGTGCCTTGAGAAAACGCAATTCCTTCATCGACAGAAAATGCGATTGCTGCAATGAACACCATGGTCATGAATTGTTTAATCATGAAAACGACTCCCAATGTTAGTCATTCAAAAACGGCCAACTGAATATTAAAGTTATGGTAGAAAATTGGAGAGCACACCTAACTGCCCACATCCTTCTATCGGCAATGATAATTCTATAATGTCATGGAACCCTTGTCGTTGCCCAAAGTTTCGAGAATGGTGCTTTTTAGGCAACGAATTTGCCTGCACATTTGGCAAAAAGTGACGGCTGCGAAGCCTTTAGGGGCAACTTCAGCCACGCCAGCTTTCGGAAAACCTCAACCAACTGACACTTTTTTTGAAACCATTCGGGATGAGTGCAGGTCCAAACAATAGGCTCTTTGGGTGTGACACGTCGCCCCAGTTTTTTCGGGGTGATTTGCGTGCGTCGAAAGGCTCTCGTGTTTCATCTAGGTTGAACTTCGGGCATGGCAAGCCAAGTCCAAAGGCCAGTCGGGATCAATCAAATAGCACGCGGGTGTGCCGCACTGGGAGGGCCACCTACAAAATCACAGGGATGAGAATCAACGGACACGAAAAATCTCAATTCGGAATATCAGCAGTGAGCCAAATTGTTATCATGTCCGGGGTGGATTGCCGTTTGAGTCTTGGGCTCGTTTCGTCAAAAGTAAATTGTCATTTTAAGTAAAGTGAATTCATGAAAAGTCTATTTTGCAGTCGCCTCGCTGGCGCGCTGAGTTTATTGTTCTTGGTTCAATTGTTGGTAAACACAGCCAATGCACAAAGTTTGAGACCTACTTCGGAAGAATTGCTGCCTGAAAATACGGTTGCTTATGTGCAACTGAAAGATTTTCAAGAGTTCGTTGCAGATTTGCAAAACACCAACATGGGCCGCATGATGCAAGACGAAAAAATCGCTCCCTTGGTCGGCGATCTTTACAGTCAGGCCCGAGATGCGTTTACAGATTTTGAAGGCGAAATTGGCTTGGCTTGGGAAGATATCGAGCAACTTCCGCATGGTGAAATTTGTTTTGCCGTTATTGCGCCGCGACGGGCGGATACACAATTTGTACTCATTATTGATGTGAATCCAGATTCGGAGGCAGCGGATCACGTTCTGGGACGCGTCCAAGAACTGGCTGAAGAGGATGGCCAAGCGGTCGAAGAAGAAACGGTCGAAGAAGTCGTCTACAAGACAATCAATAGTGACGGGGTTGGTGCCGGGGTTATGCTGACGCAATTCCGTATGCTCGACACGATCATCATAACGTCGGACCGAAAATTGGCGGAAGAAATCGTGGTTCGTTGGAACGGTGGCGAGGTCGAAAAAGTCCGCCCGCTAAAAGAAAACCGGAAATTCGTGACGATCATGAATCGTTGCCGAGGCACGAAAGATGTGCCTCCGGAAATGCGTTTCTTTGTCGATCCGATCGAGTTGGTGCGATCAGTTTCGCGTAGCGATGTCGGCACGCAAACAGCACTTAATTTTTTGCCGTTGCTGGGTTTGGACGGATTGCTCGGAATTGGCGGCGCGGCCATTTTCGACGAATTGGAATTCGAGAGCGTGACGCACATGCATCTTTTGCTAGCGAATCCGCGTAACGGTATTTTAGAGATGTTGGCTCTCAAACCTGGAGATTACAAACCAGAGCCTTGGGTGACGGAAGACATCACGTTGTACGCGTCAGGAACGTTGGACGCACCAAAATTCTATTCCGAGCTCACCAAAATCGTCAATGGATTCATGGGCGAAGATGGCTTTGAAAGCCAAGTCCAAACCAACATCAATGACCAGCTAGAGATTGATTTTCAGGAAGACGTGATCGGAGCCCTCTCAGGCCGATTGTCATTTGCGCAGTGGATCGAGGAGTCCGACAAGTTCAACGCCCAATCGAGCGCGTTCGGAATTGGGATCAAAGATCTTGAAAAAGCACAAATGGTTCTTGAGAAAATCAAAAACAAGATCGAAGAAGAATCCTCTGGTGAAGAAGAACGCATCGTGCTGGAAACTTATGAAGGAGTCGATTTCTGGAGGGTCAATTTTCCTGGGCGCCAAGAGAGACTTGAGCGAATGCGCGAGGAAGGGCAGGTGCGAGTTTCGATTCGTGCCCCCGAGCCTTGTTTCGGGTTCATTGGTGACTCATTTGTGTTTACGGACAATTACGCTTATATGGAAAAATGCATTGATACCTACAAGGAAAACCAACCCGGCCTAAATGCGAACGAAGATTTTATCGATGTGACGAATCGCGTCACGAGATTGTTGGGTACGGACGTCCCATGTGGTGTTTTCTATTCTCAGCCGGGACCAAGCATCGAGTGGATGCTCAAATTGGCTAAAAGTGATGACACTCGTGGTTTGCTCGAAGAGGGGGCCGCAGAAAATGAATATGTGGAGCGGTTGCGAAAAAGCCTAGACGATCATCCGTTGCCGACCTTTGGGGATATCGAAAAATACTTCAAGCCGTCAGGTGGATTTTTTACGGCAGACGACACAGGTTACCACTGGTTGCAATTTCAAGTCCGCGGGGACGAATAATCGAGCACCTGTATCGATCGGTAGAATTTAACCAACCAGGCGTGCTCGGTAAAAATCGAGTGCGCCTGGTTTTTTATTGGGTCACAAATTTTTCACCGACCGCTTCAATGGCCACGAGCTAATTTACTGCTGTTCGTTCGTCGGTGCTGCTTTTCGGCTTGCTAGTTCTCGGTCAATCAAAAACAAACCATTCGCATTGCCATCGATCATACGCAACTGGTCGATCACAGCTCTCGCATTTGCTTCTTCTTCGACTTGTTCTGTGATAAACCATTCTAGAAACACGTCGGTCGCGTGGTCCGACTCTACTTTCGCAAGGTCCTTGAGGTCAGAAATACATTGCGTGATATGTTGTTCGTGTGTCAGTGCCTTTTTAAAGAGACTTAACGCAGTCTCCCCGCCAATCTCTGGCTGGGCTATCGATTCCAGCTTGATGATGCCGTCGCGTTCCAGCACGTAATTAAAAAATCGATCGGCGTGAGCCAGTTCCTCGGAATATTGAATCTTGAACCAATTGGTGAACCCTGGCAGTCCAAGTCGGTCAGACTCAGCTGCCATGGCTAGGTACATGTATGCCGAGAATAACTCTTCGTTGATTTGTTTATTCAGAGCTAGTTCGACTTTTTGCGATTTCATCATTTTTGGACTCGATTAGATTTACCAATGTTTTTCGACATAAATTGAGCTCGATTTCGGACGGTTGGCGAGCCGTTTGGGTCTGCAAGTGAGCGGGCTTCTTTTCGACGTTCACCTTCAGCAATGACATCTTTTTCGATTTCATGCATATCGATGATTTGCACGTGCACATTGGATTGATTTGAGAATAACGAACTTCCAATGGATCGATTGCCAAATCCACGCCCAACAAGCGGAAGACCGCCGATGATAGGCACGCTACGCCGACTTGCACTCCAATTTCCGCCGCTTATTCCGCCGAGGCTCATTGTCCCACCATCTGGTACCATGACAGCGGTGTTGACGCCAAATGAATGGGTAACTGGAAGCTGCACCGTCGTGCCTTGGGAATAAACGTCGTCAACCATGACAAACGCAACAATTCCTATCAAAAAAATGCCGGCTGGAAAAAGTGTTTGATTCATAATCTTGGCCTTTCGATTTGTTTAGCCAAATGCGTCTGGACTCAACGTAGTGCTTATCCCAAAAGAGTGTAGTGCTTATCCCAAAAGAGTTCAGGCCCTAGGAAAAAGTAGAGAGTGGCAGAACCGTTAGGGGGATCTCAGTTTAACCTTATCAGAATTCGAAGAGACCATGTAGGACAGTCTTTCTGTGATAACCTGGCTATCCCTCCCGCCTCGAAACAACAACTCAAACTGCCCAAAAAAACAACAATCCCTAACCTGCGCGTGGAGTACCTTCTACTTTCTCTTTTTTCTGTAATCTTCGATATTGAAAATCTGAGGCTCCGGTTTCGTGGTCGCTGCGAAACTGGTGCTTTCGTATAGCCAAGCTTCGCAGACATCACGATCGTTGACTTGCCATTTGCCGTCGGCCACGGTGGCTATGGTTCGTTCGCCGTTTCCAAGAATCAACGCCGTGTCTCCGGCGGGACAATTTTTTAGCAACCATTCGATCGCGCGGAATCGATTGGGAATGATTTGAACCTGGGCCGGATTGCCGAAGGCATCTAGGACTTGGTGATACGGTTCGTAGTCGATCGCAGTTGTGGCCATCGATGGAGCTAGGACCACGCGATCCGAGGCCTTGGCAAGAACGTCGCCCAAATGCCGACGTTCTTCGGGCGTTTGCTCCGGAGAAATCGAGGCAAGTGTCCAGACACGACCAGGCGTGTGCTGTTTGGCGGCGTGCAATGCTGCGGCAATCGGCGTCGGACGCCGAGCAACGTCCACATACAAGTTAAAGTCTTGGCCGCAACTAATCGGCTCCATGCGGCCAGGAATTTGCCCCGCCCTCTCCAGGCCGATGGCGATTGTTTGCAATTCAATTCCCAAGGCCAAGGCTGTCGCGGCAGCTGTCAAGCAATTGTAGACGTGATGATTGCCAATCATTGGTGAATTGACAACACAAGACTCGTTGCCGGCCGTCATGACGAAAGTGATTTCATTTGTCGACTTGCCGACAATTCGCGCACTGACTTCGGCTGCTTGATGGATACCAATCGTCAATGCTGGAGTTTGAATTTGATCAAGTAATTCGCGTGAGTGCAGGTCGTCAGCGTTGAGGATCGCGATGCCGTGCGGTTTCAAGTAATCCAAGGAACGTACTATGATCGAGCGAAATGTGTCGTTCGAAAAGTACTTGCCTGATTCGTCACGCCGGAGGTTGGTCAACGCCATGATGTCAAAAGCTGCACCACTGAGTTGTCGCGTTGCCAATGTGTTTGTTGTAACATCGAGAATCGTGTGCGATGTTTGGTTCATCACAGCATCCGCCATCCACTGGGCCACGCCTGCAGAACGGCGAACGATCTGTTGTGACTTCGCTGGCGTTTCTTGGATCTCAAATCGATTCAGATCGGAATCGGTCTCGGGAGCTCCACCAGCTTGCTTTAGGATTGAATCGATGAGCAATGAGGTCACCGTTTTGCCATCGGACCCAGCGACGCCAATCGTCGTCAACAGGTCGGATGGGTTACCTGCAAGCGCCTGGCAAACATGCCCCATAGCTTGACGTGTGTCATCAACAATGAATTGTGGGCAGTCGACAGCCAAAAGACGTTCGGTCACAATCGCAACTGCTCCTCGTTCGATTGCTTGCGATGCGAACTCGTGTCCGTCGCAGTCTTCGTCCACAACGGCTATGAACAAGTCACCCGGTTGGCAGTCCGCCCATTGTCCACAACACGAGCGAAATCGAATATCAGACACTGAAATGGGTTCAAAAGCCGGTAAAACTGCTTTGAGTGATAGGCCCCGAGAGATCGCGGCACTTGGAATCTTGTTCATCAGGCCTCCTTGCCCTTTGTTTTTGCAGCTCTCAATAATGCATCGCAATGGCGACTCTCATGAGAACTTCACTGTCAACATCCGTGTCAACGTTCAACAATCCTTTTGTCGAACGCGTTTGATTTTCGATATCCGCCTAACCCTGTCAATACGAATGGCAGTTAGAATCGTTTTAACCCGTAAACCAACCGATAAATAGTAAAGTCAGTTGGGAGATTTTATGACAGCATCTCATCACGTCCAACGATAACTTCGCGACGCAGTACGTTTGCAGGGCAAAAGTGGTTGTGCGATAACCGCATGACGACACGCTAGCAACCGAGTTGCGTTCCGAAAACTTGTGCATTCGACGTGAAGAAATGTGGTCGATCCCTTCAAGATCGCTATTACGATCTACGGGAAAATATCCTTGTATCCTTCTGGAAAGAATTGATTGTATTTCCAAAGGGATCGACTCCATTCCTCAGGAAGGCACGATTGTTGTGGAAGATTATTTTGACATTGATTCCCTAGCCAAATACCTTCATCTTGCACCCGAACAGGTTCGCAAGATGGCGGATCGAGGCAAGTTACCAGCGATGCGAGTTGGTGGTGAATGGCGGTTTCCTCGTCGTGAGATTTTCCATTGGTTCGAGGAGCGAATTGGATTGTCAGACGACATGGAGTTGCGGCAATACGAAGAACTGCTCGAGCGACACGAACGTGAGGAAGTTCCGCAATCGGTAACGATCGAGCACCTATTGCCACTCGAGTTGATTTGGTTGGGATGTCCAGGACGGTCGAAAAACTCGATCATCCGCGACATTTGTGAATTCACCATGAAACAGGGCTTCCT
>JAHEAM010000226.1 GCA_024642765.1 Planctomycetaceae bacterium | reverse complement strand
CCGATCTTGCCTAATACACTGCCCCAACGAAATCCTTCTTGCAATTTCCGCTTACCTTCCAAGGGTTCAAAAATCCCATCAGGATCAGCTGCCCACCCGTCTTCATCAAACGACAATCGAACGAGCCCTTTGGCATCACAAACTAACGACGAATTCGGAACCAGGAATACTCCACAGTCCATGAATCCAACATAAGTGCAATGGCGAAGTGCATCCAAACAAAAAGTTCGTTCAATGGAATCTCGCAAGACAGCGATCCTGCGGATATCATTCACGAGCATGTCGTGCTGTTTTCCCTCGGCATCGACCAAATCGATTTTTGCATCAGCAAGATTGCCTCGAATCGTTGTGCCATCGGCTAGTCGCAATAGTCCCAATGTGCGGTCAAAACCGTCCGCATGGCCTGGAATGATCCGACCAAACAAACGATATCGGTAATTGGGTTCGTGCGAATCCGTATCGGGTAAATCCTTTAGTAGTGCGCTGATCACAGGCAGGCCAATGTCAGTCAACGTCGCCGCCGACTGCTCCGATTTCGCCAAGTCATTGCCATCCAGTATATTCAAGCCCTCGGTAATCCATTGCTGTTCCATCGCAGAAGCGGGGTGAGCAGAATGATAAGACAAAAGGTTGGCAATTTCGATTTTCTGAGTTTGCTTGTCGCCGATAATTGAAAGGGTTGTCTGCTCGGTTACGCCAAAAACGTCCTTCCCGTCGCAGGTGCGGATCATCACAGCAGACTTGGTCGCCTGCTGCGCATTTGCAGTTGATAGTGCATTGAGAAAGACGACGACTAGACTGAGGCAGTAAATGCGAAACATCATCGATAGTCCTTTGGTTTCTATTTTAAGCTCGTCGCTTGAATGATTCTTCCGGAATGCAGTGGAAGCAAACATCATTCGACTTCCCTTGAGGGACCAAGGCAACCGTGCTGAAACAGCTTACGCGAAAATAGTTGTGAGAATTTGGTGCCGCGATGACCTCGAACCATAAAATAGGATTTAGCCAAGCAGGTTGGGAAATGTCTCCCAAGGCAAATTCGGGACAAATCGGGCACTTTCGCTCGTTGGTGAATTTCTCGTCGAGTTCTTTATCGCTGTTTGTCGCTTTTATTCTTGGTGATCATCTTTTTTTTGCCCTGGAAGCGTTCAAATAAAGCCGAATGCGTCGCAAAGGAACACGTGTCATCGCGACTACGATAGGTTGCGATCCAACCTAGTAACATGTCGAGATTGGCATCTTGCAATTTTTTAGATTCGTATTTATGCGGCTCCCAAGAACGATTTCTTGCATTGAAAATACAATCGTCGATCTCAAGATTTAAAAAAATTACTTCCGTTGCTTCCGCCGTTACCAATTCGATCAAATCACCATAGCATCCTTCAATGACCCAAGCTTGGTGCGCTGCCAAGAACTGGCTTATCTGCTCCGCACATCCGGAAATAGGGGCGCGTTCTGGGGGATTTATTGGAAGCCAAGCAATAGTATCCAAGTCAAAATGGACAAGTCCCTCGGACTGCGACAATGATTTTGCCAAAGTGGATTTTCCCGAACCTGAGTTGCCAAATATTAAAACCCTGCTCAACATTCTCTCCCAGAAAAAGGTTCTATAAATCACAAGTCAAGTTTGAAGGGATTTTCGAGGCAAGCCACTGCGGAGCGATACGAATTTCCTCTGAATGCTCTAGCTCACTTCGGCCTCGTATCAAGTGTCTCTGATGTAAAATATACCCAATAATTCTCGTTGTGCAGCGAATAGGCGAAATAACAATTCATGTCGCAATTGGAGTCAAACCTATTTATGCAACAGGTAACCCCAAAAACCCAAGCACCGCAAACCGAAGAGCTAAGTGTTCGTTTAACTGGTAGAGCCGCGAAAAACAAGCCGGACTCAAACCGCAACTTTGATTCCGCTGGGCAACCCCATACACCGGAACAAGACCTGAAACACTTTGGGACTTGGGTCGGTGAATCGATTTGGGTACCGCCGAAAAATTGCAGTGAGGATTTAGCAAAATCAATGCTAGATCGATTCGGACCCTTTGCTTCGAAATCAAAATGTTGGCAGGCAACATCCGATGAATTCCGTTCCAAATTTACGCAGGTTCGAGAAATCGAATTGCCTCAGGCTTCAATACGGTTACCTAAAGGTCGCTTGTTTGTCACCGTGACGCAGCGTGAAAATTTCAAAGACATCCAGGATCCGATTCCACAGTGCGTGAAAACGCGACTCGATGAGTTTTTGGCGGGGCCGGGCAAGCAGCGAGGAGTAAAAGTCTTTTACCTCAAACCCCTTTGTATCGAAATCGGAAGCCAATTGATCTTCACAACTCGAGATGAACTTGAGCAAGCCATCTCGAACATTCAAGCCGACGTATTTGCCAACTATCGTGAACATTATTGTTCGCATCGGGCAAGGAATTTCTTGGTCCGTATTGCGGATACCTCACTAGCAATCCCCAAAGCCTTGTTGAAACTTTTTATTCAAAGAAAAAAGCGCGAGATCGATGCGTTCCATGCAAAACTGGAATTCGAGCGGCGGAAGCGTGCACTCAAGGCAGTGCGGCATTGGAAAAAATACAATCAGAATGCATGTTCGTTCGAGGACGTCTTGGCCCTAACAACACCTCCCGAACGAGATGAAGTCATCAATCACTACGTACAGGACAAGCCCTTTGCGAACTTCGACCGGCAAATGTTCTTGATTGCATCCGCTGCAACCTTGCCTTGGTTTGTGGCCATGTCGCTGGCAACCTACCAAATGGCAGCGATTGCCTTGACAACAACCGCTTCGATAGCGGTTTGCGATCCCGCCTTCGTTGCCGAGATGCCTGGAGCAATTGGCAAGCTTTTGAAAATTGGGCATTTCGATGAAGTCGATGGCGTAATGCATGTCGAAATCTAGCATTCCGGGCAGAACCAAGTCAGCGAAGCCGTGTGATTGGACCAATAACCAAGTGGAGTCGGAAACGCCACCCTACTACTCAACTGCTGATTTCGTTGGCCCTTTCGGCGAATCGAGATAACGCAGCCATACCAAGTATGCCTGACTCATTAGATGTAGCGCCTTGCCCAAACGTTGATGAGGTCGCCGACGAATAGGATGTCCGCTGGACGGTTGGTGAACAAGTGGTCTGCGCCGTCTAGGTTAATGAATGACACAGGCGATGTGGCCCTTTGAAACATGTCTAGGCCATGTTGAAACGGCAGCGTTTCATCGGCGGGTGAAAACATAATCAATAGTGGCAAATTCAACCTCTCGATTGCTAGTCCATGGTCCCACGCCTCCAATGCTGCAACCATTGGTTCTCGAATCGAATAGGTGCGTCCGCCAATTGTCACTTGCCCCAACCCCTGTTCCGCAATTTCCGGAGACTGACCTCTCAGTATCTTCGCCAAGTGCCGTGTGTGGGCAGGTGAAGCAATATTGACGACGCATCTAGCCGACGAAATCTGGTTTCCCGCAGCGATCATTGCTGCGCCCCCCAAACTATGACCGATCAAAATCGCAGGCGCCGAATAGTCGCATAGTAAAAAGTCGGCGGCCGATTGGACGTCCGCAATATTATCGTGAATTGTCGATTCGCTAAAATCACCATGACTATCACCTAAACCAGTAAAATCGAATCGCAAAACACCAATTCCTAGGTCGGCAAGGTGCCGACTGATTCTTACAATTGACTTGAGGTCCTTCGTACATGTGAAGCAATGGCTAAAGATCGCCCACGCGTGAATTTCGCGTTGAGGAACTTCGACAATTCCTGCGAGAGTAACTCCATTCCTATTTTGAAACGAAACACGACGACTAATGCGGGGCATGGGATACTCGTTCAAAATAATTCACAATGAGGCAATAGCTCCAATTCACATTCCTACGGGAGACTAAAAAAATGACGCTAATCCGACGGATGCGTTCCAATCACCCGTTCAAGAACGGAACCAAGTTTCGGCATCCAATTGCCCGAGTCATCGTCAACTGTTCACCTGCTACAAAACCTGCCGCCGCGCCGTAAGCGAGCGCCATATTCTTGACTCGCTCAAACAAGTATTCCTTGTCGACCGGAAACTGTGTTCGATAGCAACGGACGGAGTTTAGCTTTTGCTCAAGCGTTTCAGATATGTCATGTATGACTGCGTTTGCGTTTCGCTCGAATGCACTTTCGAATGCCAGAGAATAGTACAGTAAATGATTGATCTTATGCGTCGGCATTCCATTAAAGTGTTCGTCCCACTTTGACAAGCGGCTATAGAATACCGCGGCCTCTGTGATTTGCATTGCCTGCCAGTGGTCAGGTGAAGCCAAAGGAGTCTTCGCTCCTAGTGACAAAACGATACTTGGCCGGTAACGCCTAAACTCAGTCGCCAATTGAACGCGTGCCTCGAACGAATCAAATAGTCGTCGATTCGGCAGATCAAAAATAACTCGGTGGTGAACCCCCAAAACCCCTTTAGCCTCACTCGCCTCGCGCAATCGGACCTCAGGACTTGGACACAGCGGCGTCGGCTCGCCATCTGTCAAATCGATGATACCCACCCGATAGCCTTGGGCAACCAGTGACGCCAGCGTACCACCGCAACCAATCTCACAATCATCGGGATGTGCGCCAACGGCGATCACATCCAAAGAAAATTCATCTGGCATCCAATCCTCATCTCGATCTCGAATTCACAACCCTTTTCACCGCACTACGATAACGCAAATCGAAATCAAAATCGAACCCGCAATATTTCTTCATACCTGATTTGCAAGGAGGCATTGTTGGGTCCCGACAACACTAGGTGGTCTTGCTCGAAGGCCGTCAGACGAAACCGGCATTCGGGCCCGATTGCAAAATGTTCACCGGACCTAGTTGAAACCATCGCCGTGCGCGAAAAATCTTGTGGAGCCTTGAACCACATCGTTGGAGACTGTGTTTCTAAGAACTCGTCAAAGTTGACCTTTGAGTATGTTGGCAAGCTCGCCGCTTGTTCCAGTTTGACTTTCTCTCTCACAATATCGATATCTGCAAATGTCGGTTCAAAAACTCTTGCTGACGAAGCGTCCCAAGAAACTTGTTCCTGGCCCCAATCGACGGACGGAACAACCACTCGGCAACTAGGGAAAACAAGCATGTTCTTACCGTCAACAAAGTCGCCTTCGATGGGCATGCGCATATAATCTCGATCGCACCAGAGCGCATTGACGTTCGTTCGTGGGATGACCCAATCAGTCATTCGTGGGCTCGTCACGTCGCCCTTAGGGTCGATTGCTAATACCGAACCGTCATCCAACTGGCACATCCAAGTCTTAGAGCCTGGTCGCGGTGCATGCGGCTTCGCTTGACGCCAAACAATTCCAGAAACTTCATTCAGAGGAATGTTCAATCGCTCACCGAATTCCATTCGAACGCCTAGGTTTTCAAGGCCAGAAAACTCAATTGCCTCTGCACAAAGCAATTCACCAGATTTGAGGTAAACAAAATCGCGATCGGAACTATTTTTGAGTGAAACCACTTCCTTCAAGCCATCAAACGAAAGGCTATCGACCGCATACCGCGTGTCCTTTTGCCATGCCTTGGGAAAGAAATAACTATTGGTATGAAAACTAACGGATACGATCGGGGTCGAACTTTCAATTCCAAAAAAGGCGCAAGGGTTGCCGTCGGATTCTACCGTCCCGAGCAAGCGGCCGTTTGCGTCGAAGGCCTCCATGACGAAATCTTTGGGCTGGTCAATTCGAGCAGCAAAAAAGCCAACACGCCGAACGCCCGCCGAATAACTCGAGGCACCCGGGACACAAAAATCGAAGTTCATCACGCCCTCGAATCGCCTCCGATTTGGGTCGCTTGCTTCATAGACGCAAACGGAATTGCCGCCTGTGGGTGTCCCGAAATCAACGAACGGAAATCCACTGATGATGACCTTGCGATTGTCGACGGAGGACAAACGAGCTCCGTAGTCGACAAATGCATTGTCAATCGTTGTATAGACCTCCAGTTCGACGTCGTGGCCATTCTTCTGGAAGTCGATTTGGGTGCCAACGTTTTGCTCGAACTTGGATTGCAGACGAGTCGACACCTGAGCCGAAAAATCTGCTTCATCGCGTACAGAACGATTCCAAACCTCGGATCGGATTAGTGCCTCAAGTTGGCCTTTTGGAAAATCGACCGACTGACCTCGCCAGCGCGCCGCCAGTATTAATTCGGTAGCATCGCCTCGAAGTTTTTGACCGTTAGACATGACTAGTTGATCGAAATAGTCCTTGTGTTCGGCACCGTATTGAGCCTGATTCACCGAGGTTTCCTGGTTGCGCAAAAGACGGTTGAGTCGATAACGCAATTCCAGACTATCGTGTTTTTGGTACTCGTCCGTAAGGGACTTGAAGGTCTTTAATGATGGCGAGATTCGTAAGTTTTTTTCAGCGTTCTCACGAACGGAATAGTCTTGTGAATCAAGTTCTGCCAACCATGTCG
>JAHEAM010000225.1 GCA_024642765.1 Planctomycetaceae bacterium | reverse complement strand
GAAATTGAAATCGCTGAGGAAGGTCGCGCGTTTCACGGAATCAGGATCGATTTTCTTTAGTTCGTTCAACGCAACCTTGGCTTGATCCAACGGACAAACTTGCAAATACTGGATGACTGGCACGCGAACCCATTTGCTTTGGTCGTCAGCTGACTTAAAAATCTCAACCAATTTGTCGATTACCGTCCAATCTTTCAAACGAGCAAGATCGGGAATCACCGCGTCAGCGACCTTTGGTTTATCGAGATACTTTCGCAACGACACCAACAAACGTTCTTTCGAAATCACGTTGGATTCCGTTGAATGAAAGGCCAGCGCGCTGCGAACTGACAACAATGGCAAATCATCGATGTCAGGATTTTCAATCAGTTCTTTATCAACCAAGTCAAGGCCTTTCTCGCCGCGAAGCATCAAGTAACTCGCGACCAATGCATCGAGACCTGCCTGACGGTCCCGGTCACCCGAACGAATGATATCTTCAAGCGCATCCGCGTCGTCTGCTTCGCCACAAACACCCAGCATTGTCAAATACAACCTGCGACGATTGATTGGGATGTCGGGATTCTGAATCCAAGCAAGCAGTTGTTTGCGGTCCATCTTCGGCTTGAGGTCGATCAACGATTGATAACTGGCTTGCGCAAATTCATCGTAGGCATCGTAGGCCAGAACCGATTCAGGGTCTTCAAAATGCTTTTGGAAGTACAACAAACGATTCGCGCCTTCGGCAGGCAATTTCTGTATTTCCTCGATGTATGTCACGATTTTCGGATTGACCTTCATTGGCGTTGACCAAACAACGACTGGAGGATCGACGCCAAAGGCAATGAATTCTTGCCCCAATTCATAGGTACCAACCAGGAGGGCTTGGAACTTCATGCCAACTTCGACGAACTCCTTTCCCTTTTCCACTTGCACGACTTCCAACTCGGCCTTAGGCAAATCCAAGTCCAGGTCATCGATTGGCACGGGTTGTTTCGTGAGTTTGGCAATCACCACAATGTGGTTGGTGCGAATTTGGTCCGAAAAAGTCGCTTGCACCGCTGAACAAAACGGACAAATCTCCAAATCATTCACGGTAGCGATTATTGGTGAACCAGTGCTTGTCGGTGATCCATAGCCTGTCGATCCGCAGGACAAAGCAACCGCAACGATCGCCCCCCATAGAAGAAGGCAACATTTTTGAAAACTGTTCAAGACCATAATTTTATACATTTTGTCGATCACCAACTTAGGGTCGGAGCCATTGCAAATTCTAAACACGTCTGAATTTCGATCAAAAGAATCGAATTCATATCCTGGGCGCTGATCGCAAATACAATATATCAATTCGCGCAGACGGTTTCGCCTGATCATTTCCCTAGAGATTTGGCAACGTCCGTTCGATACGCCGAAACTGCCGGATACACGCCAACGACAATCGCCAATAAAACCAAACCTGGAATCAAAAGCAACTCAGGCGATACGCGGAATTTTACCAAATAGTTCGCGAAACTGGAATCGCCAAAAAGAGGGGCCAGTCCGGAAAACACCGGTTCCGGGGGCGCAAAATCCCAAAATGAAACTGGGACACCTGTTTGGTTTTCGACCATTGGGCCCAATACGGCGTTCAAGCCGTGACCCGCCACCCAACCAACCAGTCCGCCAGCGACTCCCAACAGTATGGCTTCCGCCAGCATAATCGACATGACTTGGCTACGCCGGGCACCTAGTGCTCGCATCACCGCTATCTCGTGATGCCGCTGGCTCATCGAGTTGTAGATCCCAACCAAAATACTCAACCCCGATACCACACAGATTAGGATCGTAAGTCCCAACAGAACCCAACGCGCTGGATCTACAAAAAATGAAAACAGGGTTTCGACTTGCTGCACTGGGAAAACACACTGGGCGGTCGTCTGGGAATTGATCGGTCGAAAGCTCGACCAATTCAACGACGACTCCAATTTGCCACCGTCGAGCATCGGCTGCAATGCCATCGCCCCTGTTCCATACTCATCTCCCTCGCGGCGAGTTCGGATTAACAGGGCCGTAATCTCTCTCTGCTCAATTGGTAAAGCATAACGGGAAAGTGTTTCGTCGCTTGTGCGCATTGGCAATTCGATGCCGTCACGATCCGATAACTTGTCTCCAAACGGCGCCACTGACACTTGATCGTCAAGGCCATCCGCAAAGATATCTTCATCGTCTTCGTCTGTGGGCGGTTTGGGATTTTCTTCATCCTCCGAAACGCCTTTCAACATCGAGTCATCTTCGATCGGTTTGATATGATCGTTGATTAAGTAAAAGCCTTCCAGATTCACGAACACCACCCGATCGTTTGGAGTGCCCGTTGTTTTCAAAATCCCAGTGATCTCAAAATACTGTTCATGCAAGTGCGAACTTCCTTCTCCCGGCACGCCATGCGTCACCTGTATTTGATCGCCAACTTTCAATCCTGACTGCTTGGCAGCCATCGCGCCCAATATCGCACCAAAGTAGCCAACATTTAGATCATTATTATCAAACGCTCTACCACCTTCTTCAAATGCAAAATGCTCATCCGAATCGATATCTAATACGAGCTTGTCGAAAAAATCTCGATTCGTCGCGCAAACGCGGAATGAGCGATCCGCACTGGGCACTTCGAAATAATCTCCCAATAAGATGGGAATCGCGTAATCAACATAGTACGAAAACAATCCCGCCTTTTCGAGCTTCATTGTTTCTAATTGCCGGCGGCTCCAGGCATCGTCAACAAGCCCCCGAGCGAGAGCGTTCCAGCCTACCATTCCAGGTAACGACTGTGATTGTAATTCAGCCCAGGCGGTTTGTTGCTCCAACTCCAGTGCGCGGTAGGCGAGAGAATTTTTCAACTGCGGCTCTCGCACGTCAGCATTTTGAAACGCAAGGTAGTACTCGTACGGAATATTCTCAATAGGGCGACTCAGGTAATAAACCGAGTTCAACGTCAATTGCAAACCGCCGCCGCGCGCGCCCGTCAAAAGATTGAATCCAAAACTTGAGTTACTGCGAAACGACTCACTCACCAATCCGTACACCGACAAGACACTGACGACCATCATGACCCCCAGGGCCATCGACAGCACCGTGAGAGTCGTACCCAAGAGGCGGAACTGCAAACTACGAAATGCAATCTTAAAAATGTTCATGCCGTCTCTCTTAACTCCGCTACGACACGATTCAATTCTTCCAAACGATCGACACGCTCGAATTGATTGGCAACTTCCATAGAATGCGTCACGATCATCAAGGCAACGCCTTCTTCGCGGCAAGTATTTCGAATCAAATCGATGACCTGTTGCTGATTCTTTGGATCTACGTTTGCAGTCGGCTCGTCCGCTAATAATAGCTTTGGGCGATTAGCAAGTGCTCGGGCGACCGCGACTCGCTGTTGCTCACCGACCGATAGTGTCGAAGGCCGACTACTCAATCGATGCCCAAGTCCAACTCGAACCAGCAATTCACGCGCTCGCGAACCAGAATGCCGCCCCGAAGCAAACGTCATTCCGAGCAACACATTTTCAAGTGCCGAGAATGCCGGCAACAAATTAAATGTCTGAAATACATAGCCCAATTTATCCGCTCGGATTCGATCGCGAGCCGCTTCCGAATATTTGGTGAGCTCGATATTGTCCAGCTTGACTGAGCCCGAATCGACCCGCACAATCCCAGCGATAATATGCAGCAACGTCGTCTTGCCGCAGCCACTCGGTCCAATCAATACCGACTGCTCACCGGCAGCCAATTCAAACGCCGGCACATCCAAAATGGGCGTTCGCTGCCCGTCTGGTTGAACGAAACTCTTCTTAAGATTGGTTATTCTTAACATCAATGTCGATCAATAAAATCCGAAGTGCTGCAATGAGCCGAGCATGATACGCTTACGATCCTAAGGTTTATTACGCACTTCGTCAAAACGGGTTCTCGGCAGAGCGCCCAAATCGAATAGCCGATAGTCGAATTGGCATGCCCCAACTGATTGCAAAAAACGCGAAGCAATTGACCGCAACCCTCGCCTGTAACCACTTGCACCCTACTGGTTTCAGCAGCAAACAAGCGTGACAATTGCCCTCAGTCTTTGGTCCACTCAAATTCAACTTTGTCTATTGGAACAAAAAATGTTTGACACCTACAAACCCTCCGGACGCATCGGCATGCTGACTTGGCCCCTGCTGTTGCTGGGCTTGATTGTGGTCGTCGCGGCTGCATTCGCCTACCAAATTGGACTGCGATTCATTCCGTTAATTTACATCAATTTGCTCTTGGCGTTGGGCATGGGCATGTTGATCGGCAAGGTTGGTGCCATGGTCGTTCAACAAGGCAAAGTCCGCAATATTACGGTCGCGGCCATCATTGCGTTGTCGTTGATCTTATTTGCAATCGTCGCGAAGTTTGGTTTCCAATATCTAGGCGAACGGCAAAACCTTCCGGAAATCGTTCGCCAATCAGGTGAGTTACCACCGAACCTGGACACCGCAATTTTGGACAACCTCATTGAAGAAATCGTCAAAAGCTACACTTTTGTCGAACACATCAAAGATCGTGTCGATACGGGCTGGAATCTTGGGCGTATGGGGCGCAACGGGGCTCCGATCAACGGTTTCTTCGTTTATCTCGTGTGGATAATTGAGGCGGGTATCTTTGTTTATTGTGCGGTAATGCCGACTATACGAGCGGCCCGCGAACCCTTTAGCGAAAAGCTGGATGCTTGGGCGAGTGAAGTCGAGGTTTTGATGACACTACCCATTAGCGATCAATCCATGGTCACGCAAATTCAGTCAGCCCAAACTGTTGTTGATCTTTTGAAATTGCCGATTCCCAAGACAGATCAGGCGACTGAGTTTGGCGTCTATCGTGTCAATAGTATTCCAGGCCAAGAACTTGAAGACGCCTACCTCTCGGTCGATGTCATGGATTTTCGCCCCAACAAAGACGGCGAACAAGTCCCACATTTCAAACCACTCGTTAAGATGGCCATTCTTTCGTCCGAACAACGCAAGATACTAATCGATAACGCGAGTCTGCTCAAAGAAGCCATGGACGATTACCGCGCCAGCCTTGAAGAGGAAGCGGCAGCAGCAAGTGCCGACGAAACGGACGGCGGTTAATGCGGAAGCGGCTACCAGCGGACAACATGCAAAATCCAATCGCATCCTGAAGCGATGCCAGGCGCAGAACTACTGCCACCCCTTCTAGATAGTTTGCGAAATGTGCAGCTTCAAAACTTGCGAGTCAGGGCTCACTTTGTATGAATACAACTCGAAATTTGGTTACTTGATCAAAGTCCTCCGTCGTCGTTTTTGTCCTCCGACGATTCGCCGGACTCCTCGTTCGCGGCGTCTGTTTCGTTGTTGCCTTTAGCATCTTTGGTCTGCGTGTCTTTTGTTGAATCAGCATCTGACTCTGCAGCAATTTCTTCCTCCCATGCTTGCCCCAGCCAAGCTGCCAGGTGTTGTTTTTGGTCTTTTGTGGGTTTGCGCGTCGCCTTCAAACCCCAGCTCTTAGTTTCCGCACGGGTCCCAACGACCACCAAGATTTCCTGTAATTCGCCGTTCCGCGAAATAAGGACCTTAATCGGATCGCCAACTTCGTAATTTTGCAGTTCGGCATCGACACTACCTGCTGTTCGTTTGTCATTGATAGCGATGACTTCATCTGTGTCAGCAACACCAACGCGAGTGGCTGGCGAATCAAACTCCCCGATGCCAATCCAGCGACGACCGCGGCGTGCTCGGGTTGAACGTGTGTCTTTTGAGGAGTCCTTTTCCTCATCAACAGCCTTCGCGCTATCTGCAGACTTAGGTTTAATATCACCGATCTCCAAGCCGTACCAATCGGCGACTGGTTGATAATCGAGTTCGTCACTGGAATCAACAGCCACACGGAACCAATCTTCTAGATCCTCACCCGCCGCCTCATTGCACAACCGCCGAAAATCCTCAGGCTCGTAACCAACGTCGCCATGATATCCCTTCCAGAATTCTCGCAGCACATCGTCCAAGGACTTCTTCCCGCCCGAGGCTACGCGAATTTTCGTGTCAAAAAGAAAGCCCACAACGGCGCCTTTTGTGTAGTAACTTATTTGCGTGTCCGATGAATTCGATGCAGGACGGTAGAACTTGATCCAAGCATCGTGCGAAGAGTCCTTTAATGACTGAACCAAGCGGCCTTCGGTTCGTTGCACACTTGAAATCGTTTGGCCAAGGCCTGTGATGAATGCGTCTTCTTCGATTAAACCCGCCCGAACAAGCATCAGATCTTCGTAGTAGCTCGTAATCCCTTCAGCGATCCAAAGTGATGGCGTGTAGACTTCGTTTTCGTAGTCGTATTTGACAAGCGATTTCGGACGCAGGCGGCGAATATTCCAGGTGTGAAAAAATTCATGGCTCGCCAGACTCAACCAACGTTGGTAACTCGATTCGTTGCGAATATCGAAGTTCGCTGTCATCATCAAGC
>JAHEAM010000224.1 GCA_024642765.1 Planctomycetaceae bacterium | reverse complement strand
CGCCACGAATTGCTGGCGGCAAATTTGGGTCGTCATTGTCTGGGCTGTCGGGTTTCGTGCTCATTAAACGTATTCAAACTGGCCGGTGTTACGTTGGTGATTTTTCGGTAGGCATACAAAAAAACCTCGCCGGGATTCCGACGAGGTCTTGTAAGCTCGAATTACCGGTAGGCAATTCTAGACCGGGACGGCGATAAAGCCGAATGTTGTTTCAAAATCTGTGAGTTTGAATTGTTGTTTCGTATTGGTAGAACCGGCATAAACGGACGTAAGGTCAACATCGTTACCAATTTGCTCACCTGCGGCATCAAAGAACCGAAGCGTTTCGACTCGAGAGGCGCCCCAAGCCTCGTTGGTGACGATCATCGAACCATGCGATTGGCCACGATTCATCGTAAGGTCGATCCGCAGATCCCGCAGTCCGGCGCCTACACGGGTGAATGAGAAGTCGTTTTCGAGTGCGTCAAGGTCACCCGTGACATCGTGGATTTCAATCACGTCACGACCGCCAAGTCGTTCTTCGTCAATTCGATCGAGGCCGTCTCCCGTTTCCCAAACGTAGGTGTCGCTGCCTTCCATACCTCGGAGCAAGTCATTACCGCCATCGCCCGTGATTCGGTCATCACCTGCATAACCCCAAATCAGATTCCGATATCCATTGCCGTGAATTGTGTCATTTGATCGTGTGCCACGAGCATTTTCGATCACGGCGTCTTTCGCAATAATCAATGCATTGGAGACACCATTGAGCGACGACCATTTGCCTTCACGCAGGTCGATACTGGCACCAGGAATTTGGTTGAAGTAACTGATAGTATCGATTCCACCTCCATCCCAAACAATCTGACGATAAACGTCATCGTTCGCAAACGAATATTGATCGTTGCCTGTACGAAAATCAGTGTTTGCTCCATAAATACTTTGAATATTGAGCACGTCGTAATACATGAAGGTAATTGGATAATCATTTGGACGAACCGGCGAATTGGTATAACTCATCACGGTATTGTCGTGCGAATCAATCGAAACCGGCAACGCATAATTGTGCGAAAACGAATGATCAAAGCCCAATGCATGCCCAATTTCATGAACATAAGTTAGGATTCCATACATACCAGGCGTGTCGTTGTCAGGATTTGCAACGTTGGTAATGTTTGTGTCATCTGCTGGGTCATTATGGAACCAAACATCTCCTGGAGTCGAGCCTCGTCCGTTACCTAAAGGCAAATAAGCCCAACCTTGCGAGCCAACTGGTGATTGATCGTTGCCACCAAAAGTAATTGTGGCTTGACTAGCTGAGAACTCATAGGGAACCTCAACAAAATCTAGATTCGCGTATCCTTCGATATCAGCCAGAATATTTCGAATTGCAGTGCGTTGATCAGCAGAAAGCGCAATGACTCCATTAGCTTCGTCGGAATCTATCGCATAATATGTCGGCAACGGTGGATAGGGCCCATTGACCGGTGTTCCATCAATAAACGTATATGTGACAACCGTTTTGTTACCAACGACGCCATTCCATTTCTGGCCTGAATAAATACCAAATTCGTAGTTAGGTTCTGTCAATACATTGACTTCTTCCCAAGGCGTCCAATAGATTCCGTTGAAGGCACGGACTTTCAAATCGTCGTAGCCGCGCCCGGCGTCCGCCAGACCGCCCTCGACCAACAGGCTGTTGTACTGTGTCGCATTAAACGTGTAGACGATATCTTCCGCTAATGGATTTGAGTTCAGAGTGATTTTGGCAGTTTTAGGACCGCTGGTTACGTCGATGACTTGGTATCGCTCAAATGCCGGTCCGCTATCGGTTTGCGAGAAGAAACTTGAAAGGTTTTTCTTTTCAAGCGTGTCAATAATGACATCTTTTTTGTCAGCGTTGAAAACCGGAACAGGAATTGACGATACCAGACCTTCTTTGACGGTGCTCCAATAACGTCCATCATAAACTTGGACTTCAAATGTTTCCGTTTCGCCTTGGGCGCCATACTTGTAAGTGATGGAGTCCAAGTCACGGTAGGGAACCGTGAACCATTCGCCTTGAGTTTGGGCTACACCATTGACATGAAATCGACCGCTCAAGGGGTTCGTACCGGTGTCACGCAATTTCAAATTCTTAATTGTGTTGCCGTCGAGGTCACTGGCGTTGAAGAAGTGACTGATTGCCGTCTCGGAGCTTAGCCGACCGCTACCTGCAAAAGCCGACACCGTCGGAGCGTTGCTATTAGGTGTCGTTGTCATCGTCAGTGAATAGACATCGCTAAAGTACTTGCCGTCCGTCGCCATGATCGAAACCATCTCGGTTTGGGTACCGAAAGCGGCCGAAACATATCGAAGTTTTGAAATGTCAGCTGGTTGAACGTTCATCCACTGGCCTTGAGGCATGGCTACTCCGTTGAGAGTGAAATAGCCCGAATTTGCTGACGGAGATCGGTCAGCAATTCGATACTGGACAATTGGATCGCCATCACGATCTGAAGCGGTAAACAGCTCCGTGATAGTTGCGAATTCGTCGGCAAGAACAGAGCCATCAATCGTTTCGATCACGGGTGCAAAGAAATTGCCGTTAATCGTTGTGATAATTCCTGAGGCAACAGAGCTCCAACGCCCATCATAGGCCTGGACGCTAATGGACTCGCCAGAAGCAATCAATGCGGCATTGAAGTAAACAGACGCCAATTCACTGGCATTGAATTCATACCATTGTCCGGCATTCAGTCTGACACTCGACTTTGTCAAAAACGCGGAATAGTTTACCGAACCATTATCGCGTACTCGGTATTTTAAAATTTCATTGCCGTCCAAATCCAAGACGGAAATCAAATTGGAAAATAACGTTTTTGAACCAATTTCGATACTCGACGCGTTAACTTTGGCGATTGGAGCAAAATTGTTAGGCATTGATACGTGTTCCTGAGTAACTATTTTCGAAAGCAAAAAAAGGGTGGGAATTGCCCTGATAAGAAGTCATCGACTTAAAGCATTATAATTGAACCCACCCGTTTTCCAGTCGTTTCGTTAAAAACACTAGAAATTAGGCGACTTCGGTGGTTTGGCTGCCGTTCCACCCGCTCCGTTTCCGGCAACTTGTTGACCTTCAGCCTGATTTGGGCGGATTAGTCCCGCGTCAATAAGCTGTTTTACCAGGTTTTCCATTGCGCTAAAGCTTCGGAGAAACCCCTCTGGCGGCATGATGATCCGGTGTTTGGGTACCAAACGTGGTTTATTACCTTCGGAATTTTGATTGCCTATCAAAGAAACAAGGTCCATTCGAACCATTCCGCCTGATAGTGAAATTTCTCCAATTCCGTCCGCAAACACTTCTTGTTGTCCATTTTCCATTCGATTTCAGCTCCTACGTTCTCGTTTGGTAATTTAGACCAAACTTTTGATTGAGTATGCCTACCAAACGCGCAATGCAAAAACGTTTTTGCGTGAAGCTTGTAGGGTAAGCCCTCCGCGCACGTAAACAACGAGAATCAAAATGCTGTCGTCTTGGACGCCAGCATCGAAATTTCGTTCCACGCACGAAGAAAAAAATGCCGCAAAATTGTTCGAGTTTGTTTTTGAACGACACTGAATGTCGTTCGCAAAAAACGCAGGCAATTTGACGTAATCTAATTTATCGGTTTTTATTAGGTACAGCAAGAATTACTTTGGGAATGCTGAGGATTAATGACAAATGATTTGTTTTTTGCCTCAATAATTTATGCGGCTTGGGCAACCGGCGCGTCGCGAATTTAGGTAGACAGTTTGTTCTGTGGAAGTGGAACGAGAAACAAGTTTTGAAAAAAGTTTACAAAATGAGCGATTTGAGGTCGCCCCAAGTCCGGGTATTGGCGACGTCTTTCGGTTCCAGCCCTGCCCTGCGCGCTTGTTGGATGCCGTAACGCATCGCGCGAAGACCGTGGGGATGATGCGCGTCGGTGCTGATGACGATAGGGATGCCCCGCTTTTTCGCAGCCGCCAAATGGAATTCATTCAAATCCAACCGCTTCGGGCTTGCGTTTAGCTCGAGCATTTTGCGGTGTGTGACTGCCGCGTCCATGACCGCTTCCATATCGACGTCATAGGGTGGTCGAGAATTGATCAATCGCCCGGTCGGGTGGGCGATGATCGAGACGAAAGGATTTTCAATCGCGCCAATGATCCGCTGCGTTATTTTTTCGCTTGGTTGGTTTTGCCCATAGTGGACACTTGCGATTACCCAGTCGGCCTGTTCCAGTACGTCGTCCGGTAGATCCATTCCGCCGGCCTCTAAAATATCGCATTCTATTCCCTTAAGAATTATGAAATCATCGGTCATCCATTCATTTAGACAATCGATTTCCTCCCACTGTTCGAGGAGTCGCTTTTTGTTCAAGCCGTTTGCCATTGAGACTCGTTTTGAGTGATCGGTAATCGCGATGTAATGGAGTCCTATAGCCTTGGCGGCTTCAGCCATTTCTTCAATCGTCGCTGAGCCGTCGGTTGCGGTTGTGTGCATATGCAAGTCACCGGCAATGTCTTTCAGTTCAATCAATTTTGGTAACTGGTTTTTTTCGGCAAGCTCAATCTCGCCTCGATTCTCTCGAAGTTCTGGGGTTATCCAAGTGAGTCCCAAAGACTGGTAGACGTCGTTTTCCTCCGTACCGGCGATTGATTTTTCTGGATCGGCGTCGCTGAAAACTCCCCATTCGTTCACTTTGAGATTTCGGTCTTTGGCCCTTTGGCGAATCGCTACGTTGTGTTCCTTGGAGCCCGTAAAATACTGCAGTGCGGCCCCGAACGACTCATTTGGCACGACGCGCAGATCGACGTTGGGGCCATTTTCGAGTCGAACCGCCATTTTCGTTGGCCCGCGGGCGATGACTTCTGCAACCGAATCGACTTTTGCAAACCAATCCATCACTTCATCGACATCTTTCGCCACAATTAAAATGTCCAAGTCACCGACAGTTTCAGAGCAGCGCCGGTAGCTGCCTGCGAATTCGATGCGTTTGACCGCAGGGCATTTTTGAAAGTGTGATCGCAACTGCTCGACGAATTGGTCGGCTTCTGCCCACAACATGCGTGCGTTGGCCTGCGCCGCGATTGGGATGCCGGCCAAGATGGCTGCCTCGGTCTTTTCGCCAAAACCTGCCAATCCACGAACCAAATTGTTTTCGCAGGCGGATTTAAGTTGGTCTAAGTTTGTGATTTGCAATTCGTTAAATAAAGCAGCGGCCTTTTTAGGGCCAAGCTTCGGCACGTTTAACAGATCCAAAACCGAACGCGGAACCGTTTGAAGAATTTCTTCCATTTGTTTCAGGTGCCCAGTGGCAAGCAATTCTTGGCATTTTTCCGCAACGCTTTTCCCGATGCCTTCGATTCGTGTGAGGTCCTCGTTCTCAGCAATGAGCTTTTCCATCGATTGCGTCAATTGGCGGATGGCTCTTGCTCCATTTCGATAGGCACGCGTTCGAAAAGAATTAGCCCCAGTAAATTCGAGTAAGTCGGCAAGCGTTTCAAGCTGTTTTGCAAGTTGTTGGTTATTCATGGTTGGCGTCGATGCCCTTCACGGCAATTTTAGGTTGAAAGCGCGTACCTAATCATTATGCAAGACATTCGTTCACCTGATAAGGCTCGACCTCAACCGTCAATGGATTCAGCATTGATATCGACGCAGAAATTGATTTTCGATAGTTGAACAATACCAATGAAAAGCGTTTTTGAAATCGGGTGTGAATACTGGTGTTTCATGAAGAAACACTCTATGATTTGAGAAGTTGCCAAGCTGCAATGGTGTGCCGATCGCATCCGCCACACTAATTGGACTCGAAGGAAAAACTCTTTGTCTGCAAATTAGGGAGATATTTAAATGGCTCGTAAAGGTTCAGCATTCGCAGGTTTGGCAGTTGCAATCGTGACGCCATTTAAGAACGGCGAGATTGATTTCGAACAACTCAAACGCCAAGTCGATTTTCAAATCGAATCGGGCACGAATTGTTTGGTGCCTGTAGGCACAACAGGAGAGTCGCCCACGCTTTCGCACGTCGAACACGAGCGGGTAATTTCCGAGGTCATTGAGCACAACGCTGGCCGAGTGAAAGTGATGGCGGGCACGGGTTCCAATAGCACGGCAGAAGCCATTCGGTTAACACGTTGGGCTGCCAATGCAGGTGCTGACGCGGCCTTGGTTGTCGCGCCCTACTACAACAAACCAACTCAACAAGGTCTGTTTGAACATTACGCTGCAATTGCGGAAGATGTTGAAATCCCGATCTGTGTTTACAACATTCCGGGTCGTACAGCCCGTAACATTGAGCCAGAAACTATCTGCCGATTGGCCGATATCCCCAATATCACCATGGTCAAGGAAGCGACTGGGTCGATGGATCAAGCCTCTCAGATCTTGGCAATGACCAACCTGACGGTACTCAGTGGCGACGATAGCATGACCCTTCCGCTGCTATCGATTGGCGGTGAAGGTGTCGTTTCGGT
>JAHEAM010000223.1 GCA_024642765.1 Planctomycetaceae bacterium | reverse complement strand
ATGACTTCATCGTGCGATAACAACAGGATCATGATCGGTGACAAAACCCCGTCAAACTCGCGTCCCTTTGCAATCGGCCAATTCGAAATGATTTTGCCGCCGCGGTTAATGGCCTCAATATCGACTGATGGCACAGACAACCAAGCCAGGCCACTGCTCGTTGCAGCCCGCAAACTTTCATCATGACAAACCGCACAAGCTACTTCGAAACTAGCGGTTTGAAATGACTTCGAGTCAGCATCGGCTTGGTGACAGGCTTTACAATCGAATGAAGTGGCTTTCTCTACAAAGTGTTTATTTCCGTGCGTCCGGTGATTGAATCGAATCGCCCTCTTGTCAACTGCATGACTCGCTAGTTGAAAATCCGTGTGTGTACGTTCGAAACAATCGAAAACCTGTTGGTGACAGGACTGACACTTTGAATCTGCAACCTGTGTCAGGTCAAATTGTTGCCCATGATGTTCACGATGGCAAACAGAACACGCGACGTTTTGTTCGTGGAGTGGCGTTTGAGCTGGAGTCGAAATTGAACCGACAAGATGGATCTTAGAATTTGTTAACGCTGTCAAGCGGGTGCTAGGCAGGCCATGTGGATTGATCGCCTCTTTGTCCCCAATTTCCTTTTGGTGGCAGGCCAGACACAAGTGCGATTGATTAACATTGAGATGTGAACCAGCTGAAAAGGCGTCTTGCAGCCAAGCCGAAAAATTCGCATTGCCTGCGCCGTGACACGTTGCACAGCGCTGATGGCCTTGGTCCTTGAGAATTTGTGCGTGACTGGTTGTTAATGCGCCTGGTGCCAAGAACTCGTTGCGCCACGGTGAGTTCATCACGACGATCAGCCCGCCCAATGTCACCGCAAGTGCCGCGAGCAAACAAAATAATCGTTGGCGGCGAACGGGAAATCGCGACTGGACGACTACTTCCGAATCCATCATCCCCAACGGGACTTCAATTGGGCGCTCAAGCCGTTGGTATGGATCACGAAATTCTGAGTTCGGTAGATTCTGGATCATCGGATGCCTCCAGAAAAGGCATGGGCCATTACGACATGCAATCCGGCACAGACCAATAAGCTGATAGTTAGGCCAATATGAACAAACAACCAATACTTCAGTCGCGACTGAATGGCCCAGTGGTAATCCAAGTCATCTTTTTCACGTACGATTTGCATCAACGATCGAGAGACTTCGCGATCCTCTGGCGAGAGATATCGATCCATAGCAGCGATTTCCGACACCAAGCGCCGGCATTCACGATTCGAGGGCTGCATGGCAAACATCAGCGAACGCGGCGCAACCAAAAATCTGGCGACGCGGTTCACAAAGAATCGCTGCAACGAATCGTTGGTCTCGGAAACCTTGCTCATCAAATCCCGAGCGGCCAAAACGAGTTGGTGTCTAAGCGTTGGAATATGCTCGTAGATAACCTGTTCACGTAGCGACGCCAATTTGGCCGGCAAAATCCGTGTGATCAACAAGCCATAGCAACCACTCAAGAAAGTAGCCGCGAACAGTCCTGCCAAGAGTGTTTCGAATCCACCGTCGGGAATTCGCCAACTGACGTGTAACGCAAAAATCAAACCAGAAAACAATCCGGCATAAATGTGGCATTGCATCCAGACCGCCGCCGAACCGATCTGCGGAAGAAACGAAAGCCATTTCCGCAAATTGAACGCCGCCAAAAACACAACGACCGCGATCAACAAATACCCGCTGACAAACGCCGAGCGAAATAGATTGGTTTCAAAAGCTCTCACGCTCCAAAGCAACAAGCCAAACAGTAGGGCCATGAGCAAAAAAGCACGCAGACGTCGCCCGTTAAATTCCGCTCGAGAAATACTATTGAGTCGTTTCATTTGTCGCCTTAGCCTTTGATCCACTGCGTCAGCATTTGAGGCGAAGTCAAATCAATGCGTACTAAGGCATCATGTGGGCAGGCGCGTTGACACGCCGGTCCACCCAATTGGTCCAGGCACAAATCACATTTAGTCGCTTGCAACACGGGCAGTCCGTTCGTGCCATCCACGATTGGCAATCCCCCTTGGTCGGAAATCGCGACCATTTTGATGTTATTGTAGGGACAACTGTTTGCACACGTTTGGCAACCAACGCAAGTTTGATCGTTGATCGTGATAACGCCCGTTGCTTGATCACGTGCGATCGCACCGGTTGGGCACCCAATCATGCACACCGGATCCTCGCATTGCATACAAGCGTTCGCAAACATCAGATTTTCGTGTACCTTACCTGCGCGAACGAACCGCGGATTGTTGTCATGTGCAGCGGCACAGCCTCGAATGCAATCGTCGCATCGGGTGCAGCGATTGAGATCGATCACCATGGCTTGCGTTCCATTGACCAAACGGTTTTCCACAAGCATTTCCATCAAGTTCGTTTCGACGCCTGACTGGCGAACTGTTTGACGGCGCGTGCCCTCGGCCCCCGAGCCGGTTGGCGATTTCTTGTGAAGGTTCGGTGGATGAAATTCGACTGGCAAGTCTGGGAGGATTTCTTTTTCAACAAGATCAGTTGGGATCAGCAGCACGTCAACGTACCCAACGGCCCGTAACGATAGCTGCCAAGGGTTTTGTTCGTTCGATTTGAAATTATGAACCAACTCGCGAAGTCCAAAATGCCTTCCCCGTCCAAGGTACTCGATGGTTTGCTCGCTGACACCTTGTTTCCGTGTGACTCGCGCGAACCCGCTGCGGACGAGGAACAAACCATTGGCATAATCGCCTTGCCCCGCGATCAGCGGTTCGCTTTGAATGCGTTCTGCAATATCCGCTTGGACCATCGAGCGAAAGTCACTTGTCCATTGCATTCGCCCAAATGACAAGAGCTCGGTTCGTTTTGCTATTGCTTCAATTCTCGCAGCGGCTAAGTGTTTTAAAATCTGCGTTTCGCTTAAATGCGTAATGAGACTATGCCGTCGATAGGCCGCGTCAACAAATTTCTTCAACTCTTTCGATCGCTGCAACAGATCTCGAAAGCCTTGCCAACGCATCTCCAAACACAGACCCGATGATTTGGCAATAACGGTCGAAGCGCGCGGAGAACGCGTGAGTGCCGAGACTTCACCGAAAAGTTGGCCTGTTTGGATGGGCTCGGTTTGGTGCCCCGCCAAAACTGACGGCACATCCTGGACGAAAACGCGCGGCGTGGCGTCTGCCGTTTTCTGCCGCAGTAGCAAGTCGCCACGCAAGGTGCGACGTTCGCTACCTGGCGGATTCTTCCAGCCGTTTGTAAGCGAACGCCACCACGGAGCCTTGGCATTCGCCTTGCGGCCAAGCACCGCGGTTGGCAGCGGTGTTAGACACGCCATCAACTCGCCCTCAAGGACCAAGAATACACTTCCGCCGTAATCGCCTTGACGCATAAGCACGTCACCGCCTTGAAAAGAAACGAGACGGCAGTCGTTTTGCAGAATCCCAGCAAGAGGCAAGCGGGAGTCAAAATGCGATTCGTCCATTGATGCGAAAGGCGCAAGCGAGAGTAAACGCGTGACATCATTTGACGACATTGCATCGTCAAACGGCTGATCCCAACGTTCGGGTTTCGTGATCTTTCGCAATGGATGATTCAAACCGTCGACTCCTTTCGACAAAGTCGTCTTTCTTTCCGCGAAATAACGTGTCGCAGGCGTTATTTCAGGGTGTGAAATGCGACTTCGGTTCCCTATTTATAGTTTCTAGGATTCGGCAGCCACGCGTCCACCGCTGCCAATTCCGTTCCATCGGCATTTTTCGCGAACGCCAATCCCGCTTGCTGAATCTCGTCGGCGATTGCGAGCAGTTGCTGCCCGTTATCGGTACGCAATTGCGCACTTGCAAACGCAATTAACGCACGTTCAAGATGCTCATCGTGTATCTCTTGTTGAATCTCAAACAACCTAAGAGAGACGCGGCCAGCTCGTTCGGCAACAGTTGAGCCGTAAGTGCCTTTCGTTGTTGCTGTTGCCACGGCTCGCGTACTAAATTCGAGATCGGCCAACAAGCCCGCAATGTACATAACTCGCAAGCGTTCTGGGGTCGATTCAGTATTTGAAGTTGCCCCCGTTCTCGCAAAATTGTGGCGCACGACACCCTGCGACCAGGCGACCAATTCAAAACTGTCTGATCCAGCAACGTGCCCGCCAATATTAACTAGTTTTTCGTTCGGAACGGTGTGACACTGCAAACAATTTCGAGCAATCAGATAAACATTCGTCGTATTGCGCATTCCTAAACCAACACTTTTGTCGAGTCGCTCAAGTCGATGAGCCGCTGATTCTGAATCACGGGTCGCCAAGGGCCCGCCGTAATCATTGTGAATGTTGACCCAGTCCTTTGACGCACCATGGCAGCTCTCGCACGAAACGCCCGCGATCGGTTTGATGCGGTCGCCCTCGGCTTGCATCGTGTAATGGCATTGAGTGCAAATGTCGTTTCGCTTAACCGAAGTCAAACCAAGTTTGTCAGTGATCTCGGAGGCGCGAGGATTTTTAGCGAGGTTCTCAAAGGTTTCGAAGTGAGGAGTCTTTTTCCATTGTGTTACTTCGTTTCCATGACAGCGTAAACAAGTCTCGGTAGTCATGACCTTGGTTGGATCGCATTGTGGCGACTGCCCAAGTAGGCCCCGCTCAAAACCTCCGTATAAAACGGTTTCAAGCAACACGGCGGCAAAAAGGAGCGGCGCTATTCGGTCAAATGGATTCATCTCAAGCCTTGATTTCCACTTTCCCAACGGGCGAGGCCACGCAGGCTAAACAATAACCAGGTTCGACAGTAGGCGTGATTCCATCTGGATATTTGACTTTGCCCTTGAGCAACTTTACCGTGCACGTACCGCAATTTCCAGCGCGACATCCTGACTGCAGTTCAACATTAAGTTCTTCTGCAATTTCCAATATGGTTCCAAGTTCGCTTTCGCCTTCAATCGGTTCGTCACCTTCTTGCATAAACCTGACGTGTGCTCGTCGAGGGCCTATTTTCTCAACGCCTGCTGCGAAATCCGGTGCGTCCGTTTTCAGCGAATTGACTGTAGCTGGGCCAAACGCCTCGAAATGAATCCGAGACGCGGGCACACCCCAATCTTGTAACCCATGGAACAAACTGTCCATAAACGCCGGTGGCCCACAAAGGTAAAACTGAAATTGTTGGTTGGGCAGAATATTCTTTAAAACATCAACGCTGAGGTATCCTGGCAATTGAAAGTTTTGTTGCTGTTTGTCCTCGGGCAAGGGTTCCGAATAGCAATTCAATACGTGGAAATTCTCCACCGAGCGTTCTAACGCTTCGATTTCTTTTCTAAACAGATGTGCTTTCGAATTTTGGTTTCCGTAGCACAAGACAACTTGCCGTTTCACAAGTCTTTTTGTCAGTGATTGAATCATGCTAAACATGGGAGTGATCCCAACCCCCGCCGCGAGTAAGACAACTGGCGCAGTATTCTCTATGTCTAGACAGAAATCGCCAGCTGGTCGTTTCAATTCGACCACATCGCCAACCATGGCACCTTCATTCAAGAATCGCGATACTGATTTTGGAAACGCCTCTGACGGCATTGGTTTGATTTTGACCGTGATCCGATACTCATTCTTTAATGGCGCATCCGATAGGCTATAGCAACGGACCTCCGGTTTCGATTGGTTGGGCAATGCAAGACGAATCGTCAGGTATTGTCCTGGCCGGTAACTGGCTATTGGTTTTCTATCAACAGGTTCAAAATATATTGATGTCGCGTCAGAGGTTTCCGCTACTAAGCGTGTAATTTGAAACGAACGCCATCCCGACCAAGCTCCTTGTTCCGATTTTGACTCAACGGCGTTTGCCGCCCGTTCATCAAGCATTGCTCGTTGAGACTGTTGCCATTGTCTAAACAACTGCATGTTATGACGACGATTTCTCAATCCATCCCATGCCACCGTGCAGAACGCGACCATCACGATGCCACACATCGTAAGCCCAACAATTGGATAGAGTCCCAGCATCCAGCTCATTGCAATAAAAGTCCATTTAATTGAGGCGTAATCATTAGTTTGATCGGCCTGATTGTGAGAGCTATTGACTCATATATCAATCGCAACGATCGTCCTGACAAGGCAAAATGGACGAACTCCGTCGCCAAAAACAAAAAGTGATTTCGCTTAAAATAACTTGTTTTAGCTAAAGAATGCCCGAAGACGTTCCAGCAAAAATCCTAGAACAACACTAAAATTGAAGTGGCACGGGCACAAGATGCTTGCTCTCGTGTTTGCAGGTGCGGCACGCACCCATGCGAATTTGGCAAGCTCGATGTTAATCGACGCAACACGAACGGTATCGGCGAAAAAACAACTTCGCCAATCAGCAATCTAAGATCGCAATCATCGGCTACCCAATTCTCGCAGTAGCCTGAATGGATAAATTCCGGTTGCGTGTCCGTCCGAAAAATTCACGTGATAGGCGTAATTCCCTACGGGTTTCATCGCGACGATTTCAAGCGGTCGCGCTTCGGCAGCGGACAGCACTGGCAGGCCGAAACTGCCTGAATTCTGTTTGGTTTGCGGATCTGATGAGGCCGCTTTCTCTC
>JAHEAM010000222.1 GCA_024642765.1 Planctomycetaceae bacterium | reverse complement strand
AGCGCATCCGACTGCATATTTGGTTTCGCAATAATGTGCAATCGATTGTTCGAAGGCCTGGCAGTCTTGGCCGCCAACATAATGACCGGAATCGAGCACGCGAGTTGCTGCCGCTAGCAGTTCATCGCGTAGGGTGTGGTAGTCTCGGCAAACGTCTAGCAACGGAACGGGTTTCAACGTTGCGGGAATGGTAGTTGAATCGGACTCACTCATAACACCAGCCTCCTTGCGGCGAAAAATTTTTGGACTCGATGTTTGGCACGATATCGAGAATTCCTAAAAAGATCAAGTTCTAACGCTGCGACGAAAGTGTCAAGTTGCGTTTTGCAGCCAATCGGCAAGAAGTGCCAGCATCTACTTGGGATCTGACAAAAAAAATGGGCCAGACACATTGCTGTGCTGGCCCATTGGGTTTTTATGTTTTCAACTAACCCTAACGATTGTTGAATCCATCCAGAGAGAACGCGGTTTCTTCTGCCGTGATCGCTGGATTGCACAACGCTCCGAAGGCACCGTAGGTAAATCCAGGACCAATTGCAGCAGCCCCGAATCCGTTAGTACCACCGTCCAATTCGATAGTGAAGTCAACTGCGGCACCGGTGTTAACCCAAGTTGGGGCGAACTGGAAGACGTTGTTGGTCAATGCCATGCAGAGTTGAGCACCGGCATTGTTGGTAAACGCAGCGTCCGAGAAGTCGGTATCCACGATCGGATCATTTGGAATATCTTCACCTCGGTCGTTATCCGAAATACTGTTCGAATCGAGAGCAACGTTCATTGAGCTGGTGCCCAGTGTCGTCAACACCATACCACGTTCAAAGTTGTCGGTGATCAGGTTGTTGGTGAATCGAGCTGAAAGCGTGCTGGTACCAGCCGATGTCAACTGGACTCCATGGAAGAACGGGAACTGATCGACATTGAAGGCCGAACCGTTTCCGCTGATCTGATTGCCTGTGAATTCAACCAGGAGGCTGGAGTCGCCTACTGACAAACCGCTGACGCCATTGCCATTGAAGTTCGAGATCAAATTGCCTCGCATGATTAGGCGTGTACGATTGTCGATCGCAGCACCTGCTCCGTCACCCGTCGTATTGATCAGGATTCCGTTGAGGCCGCCCTGAGGAATCGGTGTTCCAGTCGTTGGCGTTTGGACATTCGCGATATTGCTAAACTGCGAATTGGTCACAAAGACATCCGTCAACGTATCTGTGCCTGTGGTTAGGTTCAATCCGTTACCACCGTTGTCAAACACAGAGTAGTTGGTGAGCACGATCTCGTTAACAGCTCCGATGCCGTCGTTGTCTATGTTCAGTGCGACACCGTCGCCTGCAGAGTTTACGATCGTGACATCTTGAGAGAACAGGTTGAGTTGCCCACCTTGAAATACGTCTGCATTCAAGCCATTTCCAATCGCAAAGCCCGTGTTGGCCATATCAACATTTTGCACGATAGCTTCGATTCGAGAAATCGATCCCGAGTTATCGCCGACTTGGAAGTTGATGCCGTGACGCTGATTTCCGTTCATGGTCAAGTTACCCAGGAGGCTGGTCGAATTGTCGACTAGCACGCGTTGAATGCTTCCTCCGAGTGCGAGGAATTGCAATCCATCACCCAAGTTGTTGCTCACAGACAAGTTGTTGATTAACGAAGTATCGAGTACCCCTGCAGGCGTATCAACCAAAGCACGCAGACCGACACTTAGATTGTTGTCCATTGTCGTTTCGCGAATCAGCAGACGCTGAACGCCGACACGTTGTTCAACATTGATACCAATTCCGTTTCCAGAGTAGCGGCTAACGCCACCGGCGGTCGAAGCAATGAGCGTGTAATCCGCAACAGTTGGGTTCGTCCAGTCTTGGATATCAAGACCGTTACCCAAGTTGTTTGTGATCACATTGTTCAAGAACTTCAGGTCGCCGTTGCCGCCGAGAACTGCAATGCCGTTGCCGATGTTGCCAGATGCTCGATGCCCCAAGAATTGGATGTCGATCCCGTCAGCCGAAACATTCTTGAATCCCTCCAAGCGAACACCATCGCGGCCATTGCCGTTCGTCCTATTTCGCAAGAAAGTCATTGTGTCGGCGTCGTACTGTGAGAAGTGAATGCCATCGCGGCCATTGTTGCTGGCGATGTTATCTTCCAGGTTGAACACAGACGTTGGATCGCAAGCGTTCTCAACAAACAAGCCGTCGAAGCCGTTGTTGTGCAAGTTGTTGCGATTGAACTCCCAATTACCTACGATATCGTTAACGTAAATGCCGTGGAGAATGGCACCACTGATATCGTTGTCTTCGATGATCCCGCTATCGAGTGGCGAACCTAACACGAATCCGTTTCCATAGATTCCGTAGGCCATTCCACCAGGAGCAACGGCTCCATCGATCACGAATCCGCGAACCGTGTTGTCGTTGGCGAGCGTCACAGCGGCACCGTTGTTACGGCCTGTGATATGGGGACGCAATCCATCGATATCGTTACACAATTGGAAGAACCGACCGTCCTGGACTGGGATCAGATGGGCTACCCCATCCCCCAACAACATTTGGCCGTCCTTCATGACAAAGCCAGTGTCGTAGTTTCGCGTCGTATTGTCGCCATTGTGAACAAAGATGATATCTTGTTCCGCCGAGGCATTTTGGGCGTTGACTAAACGATCGTAGGGTGTCGCTACATAGCCGTTGCCGAAGGCCGGATCAGCATTGTTGTCGACATGAATCACGTTGTAGGGTCGACCGGTATCAGGATCGATCGCGAACACAACGTCCTGTTGGAATCGCACGATATGGTCGTTGCGAATGGTCGGCTCAAGATCGCGACCCACCATTGAGTACTCGTTGCCTCGGGCACTGCCACCAAACATATAGGCCAGCTGCAGGACACCCGTCGTCTTGAATCGATCGTCATAGTTGACTTCGGCGTTAAGAATCAGGCCTTGCAACAATTGGAATCCCAATCGTGCGCGTCCGCCACCGAATTGGTCGATCAGTGCCGATTGGTATCCGTAACCACCGAAATCAAGAGTTCCGTTGACCATGCTCAACGCTTGCGGGCGTGTTCGCAATGTCACGTCGAAGCCTTCGAGGGCACTATCAATGCCAGGAATCAAGGTGATTCGATTTTCGAAAAAGCAATTGACGCCGGTCGGATCGCCCATCGCATAGTCGGTCGTCGCCAACGGGAAATAACCGTTGCCGATGATATCCCAGCGTTTCGTTTTAATCGAACCGTTGATCGCAGCTTGAGTAAAGCTATGAGCGAAGCTGCCTTGGCGATCATCGTCATAGTCGAGCCAGCCACCGAGCGTAAAGTCGGCACCTGCGGACTTCACGCTAAATACGCGACTCAATCCGATGTTGCCAAAGAATTGGTTGCTCTCGAGCGAGAAGTGGGCTTGAGATTCGCCCAGCCAACGACCGTCGAGGAAGTCCTCGAACAATTGGGTTTTTCCACCCAGTGTTAGGTAAGAGCCGCGATAGCCCAAACCGCGATCGGCTAGGTTCGTTTCGAACCACATCCTCCCGGGCCAACCTACATCGAGGTTAGCGGCCATCGGGCGAAAACCGCCTTGTTGGCTATAGGATGCTCCTCCCGGAATCGGCTGATCAGATTGCGCTTGCGCGGCCGGTTCACAGGCAAAGATAGTAGCCAAGGCTAAACAGAACAGACTCAGTCTTTTCTTCATCGATTTCTCCCGCGGCAAACGGTTCCAACGGTGTTGAAGTGCCAGCAACTTATGTCAACCAACAACGCCGGCGCACAAACGCCGTCATAAGTGGTATAGGTGTTAAAGGGAATCGACACGATAAGATCGTACTCATTAGAATTTTCGTTACAAAAGGACCAAATCGTACATTTTGACAGGCTGCTATCGCCTTGCGTTGCTAGCGAACGGCCTGTGCGTTGACACCTCGCGACCCGGCAGGCTACCAAAGGAACTAATTCGTTATGTTATTTTGCGACAGATTCTACGCGTTCGTTCGGAAGCAAAACGCAAATGGGCAGCGCTGACTTAGCGAAACTAGACGAATATCAAAAACCCCATCGATCCGCTATCGAACAGTTCGAACACTACGCGAATCGTAGGAAACCAACCAAATCATGGTGCCGACTTGGACAAGACCACATACCGCCAGCAGTGCAAACCAGAAAAGCACGGTGAGCATGTTGACCTCCAACCCCAACAATCGGCAAACACCAATTGCCGTAAAGAACATTGCTGACAAAAAACTAGCGAAACCCCAATAGCCAAGCATGCGAAAGGGCTGACCCAAGGGCAGTACGCCAAACACTAGTGCGATCGGAAAAAGGAGAAACGCTGGAAAAGATATCGCTGCCAAATAACTTTGCCCAAGATAATGCCAATCAAAAGATGTCTTGAACCGAGCCAAGACGGCAAAATAGAATGCTGCTGCGACAATAAATTTTCCAATATCGAACATGGAATATTGAGAGATGTCTGTCATTATTTGCAACTCACGATTCTTGCGGACTTTCGCCAAACACAATGCATAAAACAGAGTGGTTAGCGGGATGGCACACGCGGCAAACAGAAAGGCATAGCTGAACAGATGGCCATCCCCAAACGCTCCTGTTCCAAACAGCAAATCCAACGCGGAAACGACTGCTGCCCAACCAAAAAAAACAGTCGCTATCAATACGAAATTCGCGCGACTACAAAGGAAGGTCACCGCTAGAAACAACGCGAAATGCTGGAAGGCGGCATTCAACACTGCGACAATGGTCACGACGAGAGGACTGGCACCGACATCCCAAGCGTACGTACTAATTGACCTTAAGAATCCGACGGACAAAACAAAGAGGCCCATGAGAAACGTTTGCAGAATCAGAAATCGGCGAAACCGAAATGTAATCGTCCTGCAATCGTCCATGGTGCTCCCAAACAGAAGTTACCCAAAGTGTGCAGATTGGGTGTTGTACCACTCGCATTGGTTTGCAGTATCGCTTGACGCCTTACGGATTCTGGTTCGGAACCATGTCGCGGACTACGTCAGTTGGTCTAACCACCCCAGCCGAAACCGCCGAAGGCTGAATCCAATTCGTTAGCAGGTCGCGCAAAACCAACACCCGCTGGATTCGAATTGATAACTTGCGGCCGATCTTGGGTAGGTGTGGGCGTCAATTCAATATTGGATTGGGTTAGATTTTGATCCGGTAGGTCAGACGGAGCGCTATCCAGTGGTTGAGAATCATTGTTCTGACGTTTCGGCAGTTCCTTCGATTCTTGATTCTCAACCGGTTGGGCCTGTAGCGTTGCATTCGAAATCGCTTCACTGTCTTCCTCTGTCGGATTGCCCAACAAAACGCCCATATCTCTACGCAATGCGACTTGTGCTTTCTTGAATTCAGCTTCTGCCGTTACGACAATGTTTTCGGCAACCAACAGCTTTTGTTGCGACAACAACAGTTGGTCGAGAACCAAGCTTTGTGCTTGTCCCTCCGACCAGTCGCCTTCAACTAACGCGAAGTATTCCCAGCGTTTTTCGTTTTGTTCCAATTCGAAGGCTGCTGCATTTTGAGAGGTTTTCGCGGAGGCCAACGTTTCGTTAGCTGAATGCAATCGCCAATAGGCCTGTTGAACTTCCGATGCGATCTCCACCGTCGTCTGTTCGACAAACGCTTGGGCTTGCGTCATTTCCAATTCAGATTTTCGCAATCGGCTACGAGCCGCTCGGTTACGATAGGGCATGTCAAACGAGAGTCCCGCCGAAAAGCCAGGTTGCGACGAAAACTGTTGTTGCCAAGCGTTCAAAACACCTGAATCGCCTTTGAGAGCCGCGACATATGAGCCAAACAAGAGGGAAAGGTCCGGCAGGATTTCATTCGTTGCGACTTGATTTCGCACTGCAGCCAAACGAGTTTGCTTGACGGCACGTTTGATCTCGGGTCGATTTTGAATAGCAATTTCGGCGACTTGCGAAAGTTCCCAGGGAATGTCGACTTCACTCGGCAACTCGCTCGTTATCAATTCGACTTGAGCTGAATCTAGTCCGGCGCCCATGAGTTGACGCAACCTGGTTTCAGTCAACCGAATATCACGCATGGCATTGGCAAGTTCCGTTTTGCGACTTTGAACGGCTGCAGTCGCCTGGGCCAATTGAATCGCTTGCGAGTCAAGTTGTTGGCGGCCCTTGATTAGATTAAGAGTCGCTTCGCCCGTTTCATAAACACGTCGTTTCTGAATGTAAACGCTTCGCGCCGTGTACAAATCCCAATAAGCGCTTACCACCTCCAGAAGTTCATTTTGAATGGCAACGGACAGGTCATCCCATTCAATATCAGTGTTGGTTTGAGCAATCACGATTTGGCTTCGATTGACATAGGCACCACGACCGCGGGCAAGAGGCTGCTCGAAGTTCAACGAAAGAACCGCTGTGCCTTGGTCTTGTGGCGTGAAAAATCTCGAGTTGCTATTTTGGAAGCCTAATTTCTGTTGGACCGATACTTGGCCACCACTCACAGTGTTTCGTTTAATGCCTGTCGTTCCTGTCCAAATATTGTCTTTCAAGAATGGTAACCCTCCCGTTGTTAGGGTA
>JAHEAM010000221.1 GCA_024642765.1 Planctomycetaceae bacterium | reverse complement strand
GTTTCATCGCTTCGTTGAGTTCTCCTGCTGCGAAATACACGCGAGCCAAAATAAATTCAAATTCGTATTCGAAGGCAAAACCTTTGAACTCTCGTTTGCCTCGATAAACATAATTTTTTGCGATGGACCATTTTTCCAAGTGCACACTGCATTGTCCCATTCGCAAAACAATCCATGGCCCCAGGCTCGCGTCTGGGAATGTCGCAACATCGAGTGATTGAAATAGGGTCAGGGCTTCTTCGAAACGCATCAATTGATAGAGTGACTCTGCTTGCCAGTACTTGGCTCGTTGATTGAGATTGGGATCAACTGGATCAGCGGCAATCGCAGCCATTTTTTCTGCCACCGCCCCCCAGTTTTGTTTGTGAGAATCAATTTGGGCTTCTAGAAATCGAGCGCGAACCAATAGGTCAGGTGACTCCGTTCGCGTTTGGATTTTCGACAACAATCCAGCTGCTGTTTCATCGTCGTTTTCTGAAATTAGTCGCTGAGCCACGCGAAATGCTGCATCTGGCCAAACCGTACTATCAGGGTAGTTACCAACAATCTCTTCCAACAAGAGCCTTGATTGCCGCGACCGCCCTAGCGCCTGCTCGACCCATGACAATTCGTACAACGCAAGATCTCGCGGCAGCGTTTCATGAGTTTCTTGAATCAATAATTGCAATATTTGTTGAGCGCGTTGGATTTCTCGAGGGCCACCAATTTTGCGCAGAGCAACTGCTTGTTTCAGCTGACAAATTGCAATCGTTTCGCTATCTTTTGATTCCTCGGCGGCCTGGAGATAGCATTTAGCAGCCTCCGTCCACTGCGCTTTCAGTTCTGCGATTTTGGCCAGTGCGATCCAAATATCACTTTGTTGATCATAGTCACGAAAGTTCGTTACAACTTGCCGGAAATACATTTCAGCTTTGGAAGAATCGTCCATCCTCATGGCAACCCAACCGGTATTTGCCAGTGCTCTGGCTGCAAGCGATCTGTCCGCGGTTATATCAACGACCAAATCATATACCTTGGACGCGAATGGGTATTGATTCAGGGCCACTGCGTTATCAGCGAGCGACAAAAGCGTCTCAGCACGAAATTGTTCATGAGAAGAAGCCGGCAAAGATTCGTAGAATTTGATTGCTTCCTCGATTTTGTTCTGGTGCAACAGACAAGTAAGAACGTTTTCTTTTGCAATCGTTTGCTCGTGAGAATCGGAAGAATTTAAGACGGAGCGAAACGCTCGTTCGGCCTCACTCCAATTCTCTGTGCCTTGCAATGAAGTTCCCAAGGCAATCTGAAATGCCATTCGATATGAATCTGGTAGTTGGTCCTCATCCAAAGCCAAAAGCGACTGTTTTGCCATTTGGTAATCGGCCAGATTAAGTGCAGCCAAACCCTGCAAATACATCCAAGTTGAACGCTCACTTGAGTCTAGATACGTGTCAATCAGACTTTGGAACTCTTGAGCTGCGCCAGCAAATTCGCCGAGTTCGAATGCGGCTCGAGCCGAAAGTTCGCCCAGTTCCTTTTTGTTTTTTGCATTAGCTTGTTTTGCTAAAAGTTTTACTTTCGGAAAGTCTGCACTTGCAAACGCCAGTCGAGCCCGCGTCGGCAATGCTTGTTGAATGAGTTCCGAATCGGGATGCAATAGTGCAAGGGAATCCAGGCGATCCGCCGCATCTTGCTTGCGTTCAAGACGGGAGAGAGTCATGGCTTGGTCGTGCAATGCGATTGCCTGGAGTTTCGGCGAGGCACCGCAATCAGCAACTGCTTCAAATGCCTTGAGAGCGGCATTAAATTTTTCTTGGGAAAAATAGGCGCGGCCTAAGATAAACCAGCCTTCGGCCAATATAGGATCGTTTTCCGGTATTTGCGAAAGCGATTTCTCAAGTTCCGCGATCTGTTTGTTTTGAGGCGATTCACGGGCTTCGAAAATCGCAAGGCGAATCTCGGCAAACGTTCGAAAGGGTTCGCACGCGTTGGCAACTGAGTGTTGAAGAAATCGACGCGCTTGATCTGTTTCACCCGTGTGCTCCAGCGCCATCGCAAGTGCCAAGCGATTCGCGTCGGCCAACCCGCCCTCAGGATACTCTCGCAAGACGGTTTCAAAAACGGACCTCGCCAGTCCAAATTCATCTTTTTGCAATCGACACTGACCTAGGTAATGAAGGGCGTACTCACGCCACTGCGAATGGGGATAAGCGGCTAGATAGCCCTCTAACAAATTCGCGGTGGATGCATCGCCTGCTTTAAACGCCAATTCTGCAACGCGAAACGTGGCCTCGTCTAATAACGTGTGTTTGTCGGCAGTCAAAATAAACGATTGGTATGCGGCGCGAGCGGAAGTTGTTTCTTTGAGCTGAAGGTAACATTCGCCAAGATAAAACTGTGCAACGATGGCTTGTGCTGACTCAGGGTAATTGGCGATGAGTGCTAGAAACTCATTTTTGGCCTCGAGCCATTGTTCGCGTTCATACAAACTCGCTGCGATCCGGTAGTTGTCAACTAGATCCGTTGTTGAATTTGACGGCGGCTGAATATTCGATGTTATGGGCTGCAAGTATACTGTTTGCGCGCACGAAACTGCCGGCATGAATCCGTAAACCGAACACAGTAGGGCAAAATACAGGGATTGAGCGGCTTGTTTGCGCAACAGCTTGGTCTCAATGAATGACTCGAAAAATTTGCGGACCTTAATCTGATGAACGCTCGTGTCACAAGCTTGAAAGCGTGCGAAACAAATAGGCGCGCATTGTCCAAGGGCTCGCCCAATAGAAATCGCTATAATCGTTATCGACCGTAGAGTCGATCAAAATGAGTCCTGCCATTTCGATTCCCGGTTTCCACAGGAACTTGCTTCGATTTCAACGGCCTGCTAGCGAGAGAAAAGGTAGCATGAGACCGCTAGAATTGCGGGCGCAAGAGTTTTTCGCATCAACGGGTAGTCTCGTGTTGTGACAATAACACAAAACCCAAGCAGGCAATCGTCCCTATCACTGTCGCGGTTACCAAACTCACTGCCGCAGTCATCTCTTCGACTCCCGAATGCAACAGACCTAGCGTCAGTCGTGGCAATGTATCCATGCCCGCAGGCACGATGGTTTGACAAGCCGATAATTCACCCAACATTAAGGCCAATGCCAGAAGATAGAATCCTAGTAGTTGCAAAAGACGTCCACTCAAAACGATCGAAAAAAGTTGACTCCAAGTCCCCGCGCCATCTACCTCGCTTTGATTTAACAATTCGCGATTTGTTTGCCGAAACCACTGCCAAACCAGCATAGCGACCATTGGCCAAACGAACAAACTTGATGCAATTAGTGGACCCATTATCGTTCGGTCGAATACGTGAATTAGCATTCGGTTCGTCAAACTTTGTGAGAATTTTAATAGACTTGTGCCAATCAATGGTCCTGGCAGTGCCAGCGTAAGAACAATACTACCGAACAAAAACCCACGCCACGCAATTTGTCGAGCAGACACGTGTGACAAGATAACCGTTATTGAAATCAAGAGCGTCGCTCCAGCCAATCCGATCAAAAGGGACCAAATCATCTCTGGCCGGTAATCGGTAAACACACGCGTGATTGAGTGTGGTAATTGCTCAATTCGAAAGACGCGGTACGGAGCGCCGTTGATTAACTCGATTACAAAACATGTGCGAAATATTAAATTCCCAATTGGAACCACAATTACGATGGCAAACGCAAGCCACCCAAGCAAGGCTTTCCATGCCCTCGATTTTTTTGCAACTATTCTGTTCGGTTGCAAATCCAAGTCGACTTGCGCCAACCATCCTAAAAATAACAATCCACTCGCTCCTGTCCAAGCGATAGTCACGAGGTGAACACCGTAGCCGACTCCTGTTGTTCCGTCGGGCCAAATCGCCAGCAGTTGATCGGATTGGCCGAGGGCGTACCCCAAATAAATTTGTTCCGCTATTGTTCCTATTTGATAGATGTCGGTAGCGGCAATCTCTCGGCAGCAAACCAGCATCACCCAAAACATCGACACGAAAATGTAAGGCAGCATTCTTCGCAGGCTTATATTCCAAAAGACGGCCCCAGGCCCCACGTCCATAAGGCCCTGTTCTTCATATTGACCACGGCCAGCCTGCCAGCCGATCAAGAGCACAATCGCGACTTGAGATGCTCCAGCGACACCGTGAATCCAAATGGCAGAAAGCCAACGCGTGAGAACCGGATGAAACTCATCGCGAGCAATCACAGTGATCCACCCCAATTTACCAATTGCGCTGTCCCAGGCTGAGACATAAATGTAGACCGGCAAAAGTGCAGCTACTACCGTTGCGACTAACAACATCCTAGCGCCGACACCGTGATTCATGATGCCGCAGGCAAGAAAACTACCAAACAACAGTGCAAGCAACGCTGCCAAAAACGCCAGGGCCAGCGTGTTCGATATGATTGCCGCTGAGACGGGAGTTGCGAAAAAAATCCAATATCCCAGCAACACCGCCGAGACGACGCACCACACAACCGTCTTCCAATCGCGAACAAACTGAATCATTGAAACCGATCTGTAGAAAATGGTGCAACGCGATAGAGTTCCGGTTAGGCAAACTAGCGAAAGCCTTAAGCTAATACTGGAAAATCTGGATTTTCGTTACGTGCCGGTTCGATTAATCATAAAGGTTCAAACGGATAGTTATGTGATACATGCGTTATTTTCGTCGATCCAACCAGGACGTAAAGATGATGACTTGGAAAAAGCTCTCGAAACCTTTGGTGTTTTTCGCATTATTCGCTTGTCCAGTCGTCTTGCTGGCTCAATCCAGCGACTCCGAAGGCCGTCGAATTCGCGATCCATTCGCCAATTCAATGCAGCTTGGCGATCGGCAGGAGGAAGAAGTTAGGAATTCCAAAATTGATCAGACTGAGCAAATGTCACAATCTGTCGTTGCTCGCGAAAACCAACTGAATGTCATGGTAAACACCCAGCTCATGGCCGCACCCACCGAATGGCAATATGAGGGTGGCGAATACTGTCCTGGGCAACAGGACATGTCTAATCAATATGGCATAACATCCGAACAAGTGTTAGCACAGCAACATGCTCTCGGCCCCAACACGCCGACACCCGCCCCACGTCCTAAGTTCATGTTTTCGAGCGCGGCTCAAAAACAAAACTATTGGGGTTCGGAAATGGATGCGATCCACGGTGGGCAATGCGGTTGCGATGAATGGCTTGGATTCTGTGGCTGCGGCAAGTGCGGCAACGATTTGGGACTCGATATCTTTCGTCGTGGAAAATGTCCCGTTGAAAAAGACGGCGTCCAAGGATCATGTTCGTGTGGCAACTGCTGCGAGTCAGGTTCTTGTTCTCATGGCGTCGGTAGAAAATGGTTCGGCTTCACTCGTTCATCTTTCGGTGATTAGTTCACACTAAGTATGAAGTCAGCAAGAGTCAACCAATCCGCGTAAAGGCAACAGTGCCGCAGATACTTTGGGACGCTTTCGCAAGTCGGCTCCTATGAGAGCATTGGGAGCATTGAAATGCACCTGAAATCTGACTTCTTGATTATTTCAAGCGTTGTTCGAAAATTGGGCTGAGTGGCCCCGGCAAATCGGCAATGTTGATTCTCGAGTTTTTGCGTGTTTCCAGGTGCTCGAACAGCACCCGTTTGACTTCCATGATTGCTGCTGGGTGTTGATGCAAAACGCTGTGTTCGGCATCGACCTCGATTTGCGATGCCGCAAATGGTGAATCGGAACTTACAAGGGAAACCACGCCGTCGCCCACTGGCAGCCGTGTGACTCTTGCAACCAGCGTTTGTTTCTCCAGATGCCCGACGATATTGTGAAAAGTCACGCCGTCGGCTGCTGTCGCTGCCAATAACGCACTCAGCATCGGATTGCCAGGCGCAAGCGAATCCAGACTTGTCGCTACGATCAGGGGGTGATCGGATTTCAACAACGACTTGTTTTGATTGACCAACTTGGAATAGTCATTGGCGATTACCTTCGGCAGAGTTATTGTCTTTTCACCCAACCATTTCACCGTGTCGCTAGCGAATGGGCTACCGCGAAACGGTGTACCGATCGTGATGACCCTTGAAATTCCAGGAACCGGTGAAAATTCGAAAGTATTCCGCAATCGTGCAAGTGTTTGCGGGTCGCCTTCAAAACTTTCCACAGGTGCGTCGCTAATCAACGACCAAAAGTGCCCGCGAGTGTGAACCGTCAACATTCGTGATACCAAACCGCCCATTGAATGCCCGACAACAATCATCTCGCGAGACGCCAGAGGTTGCTCTCCGTTGGCTGAAGCATATTGTTCCGCCATTTCTTGTCGCAGCTCCGTTAGGTCATTGCGAACCTGTCGCGCACTTTCCCAAAACGGTTGCCCGGTTGGGTACAGACAAAACCAAAACTGATACCTTTCCTGCAATGTTGGGTCGGCACGTAGGTCATTGAACATCTGCAACCAAGTTACAGGGCTCGACCATAAGCCATGCACCATCACAACCGGAATCTTATTCGGGTCGTATGGCTCAAGCATGTAAATGCCTTGAAACTCCTTCGCAAAATCGGCGTTGAGCAAGGCAAAGGTTGCCATGACATTGGTG
>JAHEAM010000220.1 GCA_024642765.1 Planctomycetaceae bacterium | reverse complement strand
AGGGGGTGTTAGCCGATAGAAACCACCGGGCACATCTCAATGTGCTGGCACTTCTAGACTTGATAGACGCCAAGACGAAAGGGTTCGTCAGCAGCGTGGCGGGTTACAATTCCTAGTGTCCGGATGAGGATGTTTCTGGTTTCGGAAGGTTTGATTATGCCATCAACCCACAGACGTGCTGCTGCATAACGAATGTCTGTGGACGTCTCGTAGGCCTGGGAAACGCGGTCGCGCAGTTCTTCCATTTCTTTCGAGTCGACTTCGCGCCCCGCACGTTTGACGGCGGCGATATTGATATCGAGCAAGGTGGCAGCGGCTTGTTTTGCGCCCATAACCGCGTACTTCGCGTTGGGCCATGCAAATATGAAACGCGGATCGAAGGCCTTGCCGCACATCGCATAGTTGCCCGCACCGTAACTGCCTCCAGTAATGATGGTAATTTTGGGTACACGGCTGTTGCTAATCGCATTCACGACCTTCGCGCCCGCGCGAATAATTCCTGCATGTTCGCTGTCGCGACCAACCATGAATCCCATGACATCCTGTAAAAACAAAATGGGCGTCCAGGTCTGATTACAGTCCATGATAAAGCGAGCTTCTTTGTCGGCACTATCATGGTATATCACACCGCCGAACTGCATGCCTTCTTCTGCTGACATCACGGTCTGGCGTTGGTTTGCGACAATTCCAACATGGTGTCCGCCGATTTTTGCGTAGCCACACACGATTGTCTTACCGTATTCGGCCTTGTATTCCGAAAAAGTATCTTCATCAACCAAGAATTTGATTAATTCGCGAACGTCGTAGCGCGTTTGAGGTTCGGGTGAGATTTCATCGTAGATTTTTTCTTGGGACTTGGCGGACGCTTTCAATTCGTCCAATCGGAACGAATCGAAATGGGGATCGCGCGGAAACATAGCTACGAGTTCTTTGATGCGTCTGATCGCCGCGTCGTCATCGGGCTCTTGGTAATCGATGGTGCCGCTAATTGTCGCGTGCATTGTTGCTCCACCGAGTTCCTCATGCGAAACTTCTTGGCCAATCGCGCTCTTAACAAGTGCAGGGCCAGCCAGATACAAGCCAGACCCTTCCGTCATGATCAATTTATCACAAAGAACTGGCAGGTAGCCGCCGCCAGCCACACAGTTGCCCATGATGGCCGCTAACTGTGGAAGGCCCATCGCCGATATTACGCTGTTGTTTCGAAAGATGCGACCAAAGTCATCTTCGTCAGGAAAAATTTCATCTTGCAGAGGAAGGAACACGCCCGCGGAATCCACGAGATAAACGAGAGGCAAGCGGCAGTTCATCGCGATCCGCTGTGCCCGCAAAACTTTCTTGCAGGTCATCGGAAAAAATGCACCGGCCTTGATTGTCGCGTCATTGGCGATAATCATCACGTCTCGATTGCTGATGCGTCCAACACCACAGACAACGCTCGCCGAATTGGTTCCGCCCCATTCGTCGTACATTTCATAGGCCGCCCATAGGCCGACCTCCAGCCATGACTCGGGAGCATCCAAAAGCCGCTCGATACGTTCGCGAGCCGTCAAGCGACCTTTTTCGTGTTGGCGAGCCGCAGCCTTTTTACCACCACCCAATTGGATGTGTTGTTGTTGCTGATCGAATTCCGTGTTGAGTTCTTGCCAAGTCATGCGAGTCAAATTAAAAACGTGATGAGAATTTTTTGGATTGCCGGTTTCCCCCCCAAGATAGTCGCGAGTGAAGACAAACGCGACTGGTGTTCGCCATAAAAAATCGTCTGTTTGGCTTAAGGCCAATGCCAAAGGGCTTGTTTTTTCGTGAAAACCGTCGAGTTACTTAACCTTGGCTTCAGATTCGATCGGATAGCATGCACGCTTTGGAGTGGTGCGGAGTTGTTTGCCTCGTTTTTATTTATTGAATTGACCTAGTTGCGGAACCCTATGACAATTTATGTGTTTACCAAATTGCACCGGTAGCCTAGCTGATGATCAGGGTGACAATTGGCGTTTTTCTGCTTGGTAAGCGTAGGCGAGTTTTATAGAGTGGGATAGAGGCATGAATGCGAGTTTGGAGCGTAGGAATCGTTGGGGGTGGGCCGGGCGGTTTGATGACGGCCTATGCACTTCAGAAGACTGCCGATCGTCCGCTCCGTGTCACGCTGTTTGAAGCCAGCCAGCGATTGGGTGGTAAGATCATTACTTCCAGCTTCCGCAATTCAAATATTAGATACGAAGCGGGTGCCGCAGAGTTCTATGACTATTCACAATTCGATGAAGATCCGTTGAAGTCACTGATAAAGGAACTTGGTCTGCCGATCAACTCAATGGCCGGTTCGGCAGTCATCATGAACAACCGAGTGCTTTCAAGCATTGACGATGTTCAGGAGCATTTGGGACCGGACGCTTGCAGAAAACTGTTGGCTTTCGATCGTCGCGCCAGAGATCGTATGACGCCTCAGGAATTCTATAACTCCGATTATCCGGATGGTTCAATGCGGCAATCGGATGAACACAGTTTTGCTGCATTGCTGGATGAAGTCAGTAATCCCAAGGTAAAAGCCTACATTGAGACATTGATTCACAGCGACTTGGCGACTGAACCTGAACAGACGAGCGCGGATTACGGCCTGCAAAACTATTTGATGAACCATTCGTCGTACATGAGCCTTTACAGTATCGAAGGGGGCAATGAACGCCTGCCGCGCGAATTGTCATCGCGTCTCGACGCCACGATCCAGTTGAACCACATCGTTCAACGAGTTTCAAAAACGAAAGAGGATCGTTTGCAGGTAACGTCAATTCACGATGGCCAAACAAGACAGGATGAATTTGATTTTGTCGTAATTGCTTTGCCGCATAATCAATTACCAACAGTTGCGTTTGCTGGTGAGCGGTTGGCCGAAGCCGTCGCTAGTCACTACGCCTATTACAATTATCCAGCTCATTATTTGCGAGTCACTATTTTGTTTGACGAACCGTTTTGGAAGAGTTCTTTGACAGACTCGTTTTGGATGTTGGACCGCTTCGGGGGTTGCTGTCTTTACGACGAGTCATCGCGTGAACCTGGCGCAAGTGGCGGTGTATTGGGTTGGTTGTTGGGCGGAAATGCTGCACTCGAATTGAGTCAATTGCACGATAAACAATTACTTAACCTAGCTCTCGATTCACTTCCGGATTTCTTAGCAAACGGTCGAAATCATTTTGTTGAGGGGCATGTGCATCGTTGGATTGCCTCAGTCAACGCCATGCCTGGTGGAATTGTTCCGCTCAGCCATGATCGGCGACATCAACCCGAACCAATCAAACACCCAAATCTTTTCATGGTAGGCGACTACCTATTCGATTCAACACTCAACGGCGTCCTAGATTCGGCCAACTATGTGGCTGCTTGGATTGCCGGACAAATGACAGACAACTCGAAGGACACAGTATGATTGCCAAAGACACGCTGAGGGCTACGCTGCCGGCAGATGTTCGCCTGCCAGCCGGATTGCCGAACGGCTCTGCAATTCAATGCATTGCGTTCGTTTCGGAAAAGAACTCTGGACAGGCGGTAGTCCTAGAATTGCCAATGCCAATTCTGCGCTATGCCGTGTCGGTAAAGCCAGATTCTAACGAACAGAACACACTACAAGCATTGACTATTCCGACGAACAACCATCAGGATGCAGATTTGCAATTGGCGGCGAGAGATTGGGTTGCAGCCGGTGCCCTCGAAAATAAATCGCCACTTGAAATGATGACGCTACAGGGATCGCAGGTGTTTTGGACTGTCGGTCGAGTCGCCATACTGGCCCAGGGAGATCGATTAGAGGCCGTGCGATTGGCCTTGATCGAAGCCTTTTGGTTCGAAAGCGAGTTGTGCGACATCGAGCGAACACTGGGAGACGCCTGGCCGCAGATGGAAGCCGATTTGCCGTTGGCGTTTGCGTTCAATGAAAGGGCGTTACGGAAACAACCCCAATTGAAGAAGCGTTTCCAGCAAGTTTTATTGATCCGTGCCAGATTGGCTCGGCTTGGGCCGCACGTCCATGCACCGCATCTTCATCCGCCAACACTTGCCAGCCAAGTTGCCGAACGCTTTCGAGAAAGAAGCCGAATGCTCCACCGTCACGGGTTTCTTGAAGATCAAGTCGATGTTTTCGAAAAGGTCTACGATTCATGTGGTCAGCGGGCCAGTGATTTTGTGCAAAGCCGAACAGGGCATATGCTGGAGTGGATTATCATTATCTTACTGTTGACCCAATCTCTTCTGTGGGGATTTGGACTCCTTACGAGTATGGGCAAGTGACCCATGCGATATTCCTCGATTGACATCCTCAGGACAATTGCGATTGTCGTAATGGTTCTGGTCCACTTTGCCGAGAATTTGTCTGGCGTGCATTTGCCAATCACTGGGCTGGGGGCACCTCTATTCGCGTATCTATCGGGATTGAGTTATTGCCTGTGGGTCAATGGACTTGAGTTGCGGGGGATTAGTGAGGAGGAAATTTCAAAACGCTCAATTCGTCGCGGGTTGTTTGTGTTTGGCGTAGGTTTTGCTTTCAATATTCTCGTTTGGTTGCCGGAGGGTACTTTCAACTGGGATGTGTTGACGTTTATTGGCTCGGCTCTGCTGCTGCTAAACGGATTGCGTCGATTGCCGCTGCCGATTCCGATCTTGGTTGGTGCAATTTCGATTTTGATTAGCCCACTTCTCCAAGGCATGGCCGATTATCCAGCCTATTGGGTCGATGACTATTTTGATCCTGACCTGACATTGCCAGATGTTTTGATTGGTTTTCTGGCAACCGGCTATTTTCCTCTATTCCCATGGCTGGCTTATTCAATTGCCGGATTGGTCACTGGGGAAGTCTTGTTGGCTGCAGCACTCAATTCCAACATCGAGGACAAAACGCATTCGAATTCAGCGTCGAATTGGAGGTTAGTATTCGTTGGTGGTGCCTTCATGACGACTTCTGGGGTCTTATTGTCGATTGGACCCTACATGCCGACATCCCTGTCGCAACGACTGCTTGGTGGGTGGAACATGTTTCCGGCAACGATCGAGTACGTATTGGCGACGCTTGGAATGGCCGTGTTTTTATTCGGATTAGGCCACCAGTTGATTGATCAGAAACTCGAAATGGTGCAACAAAAGGGGTGGTTTGATATCGCAAAAACCTTCAGTCGCTATTCGTTCACGATCTACGTTTTGCACCATTTAATTCATATCTGGCCATTGTGGATCTTCGCACTGGCTCAAGGGCAGGAAACGACCTATTATTGGGGAAAAGCGATGCCAGTAATTGTTGCGGTCCCGCTGGCCATCTTGTTCTTGATTTGCTGTTACATCTTGCTGCGAAAAATCGGTCCCGATCGTCGCCTGGGAATCGAGGGCTGGATGCGCTGGTTGTGTGATTGACGAGTCTTCTCAAAGCGAAGTTACAGCACGAGTAGAATTGAATACGCAACGACGTGCTGTCGCAAGACTTGAACCGCTCGCAATAAAGGAGTTCGCCGAGTCGACTCCAATATTCAACTAAAGTGAAATGACTGCACCTAGGACAATAGAATCCTGTACGACACTTTTGTCACTCACTGTTTGTATTGCGATCAAGGGTGCGAACCCGCTGCTTCGAACATATTCCAACGTCAAGAACGCGTTGCGATATGGTTGGTAACGGGTACCGATTACAAGCTGGCGGTTAAACTCAAATTGAGTCCCGGCAGCTCCCTGTTTTCCTTCGCTCCAGCTAATTGAGTTTCGCAACGGTCGCCCACCGAACATCGTGTCGAAAGCCGCCTCGGTTCGATAGGCAATTACAGCATGGTCAGTAGCCGGCCATGGATCAACCGTCCGAACAAATTCGCCGGCTAAGCTCAGCCGGCCAACGCGCAAAAGTGCGTTGATGTCATAGGCACCGTTGTTGGGACCAAATAGATTCGAATCCAGATGCTCGGCAACTTTCGCGTTATAAATTGTCCCGTACAGGTAGCCACCACCCACGTCGAATTGTACTTGATTTGCAAAGGTGTTTCGGAAAAGTATGTTTGCGGCAAAGTTATTCAAGTGCCCCTTCTCATCCGAATCAGCGACTCGAATTCCGCGGCTGCCATTGAGGGCCGAAAGGGTTGCGTTGACTCGTTGGTTGTCGAACCCGATTCCCGCACCTTCTGCCAATGGCGCAAAGTAGTGCCAGGGCATCGCTTGCGAAAAAGGACTGAGCGTGCTCATGTCACCAAACGAAATGTTTTTCTTGCCTACCCACGCGTAATAGGGCGATTGCGAAAAATCTCCAAACACAACGTAGGCCTGGCGAACCTGAAAACTGCCTTGTTTGAAATCACCAAAAGAAAATACGTCCGAAAATAGAGTCTCAAAGTAACCGTGCATCGTACGGTTGGCATGCACGGTTACGTTTTGGTTGGCATGTAACAAACGAAAATCGGACGCTGAACTACCCGAAAAATCCGTTGGGAATCGGCCAAGGTATGGAAACTTATTAGCCCTGTTCGTTTTTGCAAACAGTCCTGACGCCCGGAATTGTGCACCAATCGTTGCACCGAGCTGGCCGCCATTAACCAGGGCTTGGTCGAGTAGAAATATTTCTTTATTG
>JAHEAM010000219.1 GCA_024642765.1 Planctomycetaceae bacterium | reverse complement strand
ACGGTAGACTGCGCATTCTTTCGGCCGATCTTAACCCCTCACTCAATTCGGGAGCAAAGTACTTTGTTGAGTCGCAATACGTACATCCTCAGGACGCTGCTTCTGGCAACGGAACCAATAACGCTTCCTACCGACAAGTATTTGTAAACACGGTTAGTGGTGGCTGGGGAATAAATTTTGGTTCTCCAAATTCAACAACGATTCGTGAGCAAGCTGCGATTAATGCATGGAAGGCCGAGCATGACGACGTTCAACTGATCGTTGTGGATGTTCCCGATGATGGACGGATTTTGGTTGGGATGCGAACGACGCTAATTGAGGGGGGTGGATACCATACTGAATTCGCGATTGAAAATTTGAACTCACATCAATCAGTCAGGTCGTTCGTCGTCAGCTACGACTCGAATGCAATTGCGAATCCTGGATTTCATGACGTGGACTACCAATTTGAAACATATTCAGGCACGGATTGGACCCCTGCAGTCGTTGGGAATACGATTGAATGGTCGACGCAAACGTATGCTCAAAACCAAAACGCTAACGCAATTCGTTGGAGTACGCTTTATTCCTTTTGGTGTGATTCGGACCTTCCCCCCACGAATTTGAATTTGGGAATGTTTCGTCCAGGTACCGTTGCCGAAATGAACATTAATTTGGTTCCTGCTGTGGTGTTTCCTGAGGGTTTCAAGCTGTTAAAAGGTGCTGCCGGCGATGGCCAAATCAAAGATGTGTATTTGAGCGACGACCAGTATTTGCAGCTGAAAACGCTGCAAACGAAACAATCTCGCACGCAAACGATTGAGGCCTTTATCGAGGCCACAAGTCCGACAGCTTCGCCGATAGATTTTAAATTCAGGCTAGAAGCCACCATGACCGGGGCCTTTTATGGCGCCGTGATTCAAACTACCGAATTGCTCAATCAGGAAACGGGTGAATATGAGTTAGTCGATGAACGCGATGTAGACACGATCGATCAACCTTTCGAATTCTCACCAGGAGGCGATGGCAGCCGATTTATTGAGTCTGGCACCAATTTGATGCGTGCTAGGATTGAATGGAGAATTAATACCGAAGTTCGCCGAATCCCGACTACCTGGTCTATCGAAGTTGATGAAGCCGTTTGGTTGATCACTGGCTAGGTTCAGTAAGAGCAGGTCGCACTTAATAAGGGGGGATTTGTTAGGCGGTTAGTCATGTTTGATGCGACCATCGACAACATCGAGCCAAATCGAGTAACGCGGTATCGCTTGATGCGCGATGCCGCGGCAGTTACTTTTTCTGATGTGCTCGATTTATGGCAATCGAATCCAGACTTTTGCAACTATTACGCAAATCTTCTCGCTGAGTCGCCATTTGCCGCATATCGCTGAGAGACTCCTGCTCTGACAACTGCAAATACAAATCAGCCATTTCAGTTCGTACTGCTGAACTGTCCCGGATTCTCCTCTCGTCAGACGGATCAATCAACATACGACAGCTATTTTACCACTGATGACACTGACTACGGTGTTGTTTCATTCTCAAACCTTAGTGGCGATGCAACGCTTGTCGTTCCATCTCCTCGAACTGATAATTCCGCATACGGGCACCTCGCCAGTTTGGCGAGGAGTATTGTAAAGCCGATTTTGGTCGGGGTAAAATTAGTTGTTTATTGTGCTGATTTCAAATTCGACAGAAAGTTCTTGGAATGCCGTATTTTCGCCACCGCCGATTGACGTGACGGGCGACACCTTCCAGAGTATCCAACGGAATGTGCCGAGTGATTTCCCGGTGGCTGCTTGCAGAGATGCTGCGGTGAACTCGGCACTTGGCGAGCCTGTGGTGTCGATCGTTCCGAGCGGCTTGAAATCGGCTAAGTTCCAGCCGGGATTAACGGCGTCACTGCCAAACAGTGTGACTCGTTGAGGACCGCGTCCGCCCTGATTGAACGACCAGCTGGTGATGCTCGCGATTGATTTGGATTCTCCCAGATCGAGTCGATAGATTCCATCTTGTGCGCCATTGCTGAACACGGGGCCGAATCCTTTGGAAAGTTTGCCGTCTAGCAGTGTTTCCAGAGGATCGTTGTTGGTGTTCGGTTTCGCTGTGAGCGTTCCGTTTTTATTTGTTGGTATTGGAAGAATTTTAAAGTCGGTCGCAGTGGAAACGGTTTCGATCACGACAAAAGAATGTTGCTGTATCGATAGCTCCATCATCTGCTGGTTTCGCACCACTCTTAACTTGATCGGCGCGGAACCGACTGTGGGCATTTCTGCAAACAGTTGGCTTGTATTCGAAAACGGCTTGCCATTGACGCCTTGAATCAGATCGCCGGACTTAAGGCCGTACTCAGCCGCTTCGGACGATTTCGCAACGTACTCCAAAGCTACACCGCCAACTTGCGGACTGACGCCAAACGCAGAGTATTCATCGCCGTTCGGTTGTTTCAGTTTCGCTCCTAGCCAGAACATATCGAACGGGGTAGGTGGCTTTGCAGGTTGGCTGTGTTGCAGTTCTTCATGCAAAGGAGAGACTACCGGACTCTTCGCGATTACTTTCAGGGTCGGCTTCTTTACGCCAAATTGATCCATCGGGAAATTCTTGAAGCCGATTTCAAAGGCGGGTGAACTTTCTTTGACTCGAAAGTCCCCGTTGGCAGGATCGACGAACATCGGATCAGCGGCAATTGAATTCACGTCCCAGCCAAATTGCAAGAATTGATCCTTGATGCCTGCGTTCGGCGAAAAGAACAGGTTGCCGTCGACTCGTTTTCCCTTCGCAATGTCGCTGGGCATTCTCGCGCCGCTATGGGATGCCATGAAGATGTTGCTGAACACTTCGTCTTTACTGTTGTTGAACCACACATGAGGATGAAAGCCATTGTTTACGGTAATATTGTTCCACGCTCGACGCCGGAAGCCCTCGCGAAATTTCAATCCGCCGTGCAGCAGCAGGTTGTTGTAGATGTCGTAGTTCGACGAACCGTCGTCCAGGTCGATGTCCCAACCGTGATCGCAGCGCCAACGACTGTTGCGAATCACGGTGGTCTTCATCGCATCCAGAAACGGCAGCGTCGGTTCCGCATCGACCGCTTTCTGAGACGCTTCCAAATGATCGCTTCGCCAATAGCGATCGCGGCCCCAAGAATTAAACGAACCGTGGTCGTGCGTTTCGAGGACCGTATCGAACACGTCGCAGCGTTCGATCAGATGTCCGCCCCAACAGCCATCGCCGATGTTGACGCCGGCTCGAGCACAGTCGTAAACCGAACAGTCCCGAACAGTAATCTCCATCGCCATTTCGATCAGCACGCCCGCCGGCTGCCGTTCGACTCGGCCAATCCCGTGGATCAGGCAGTCTGCGACGATGCTGTTTGCCGGATAGTTTTCCGTTTTCGGTCCCGGCGTGCGATCGATCGAGGCGAGTTCATTCTTCTGTCCATATTCAAACAGCGGATTGCGCACAGAATTCGGATCGCCGACGAAGCAGACGCCACTTGCGCCGACATCATGAATGTGACATCCCTTCACCAGCGTGCGGCGGTTGTAGTTGTTCACGAAGATTGCGTTGCCGCCCACCTGGTCGAATTCGGAATCGACGATACTGACATTTTCCGTGCCAGTCAGCATAACGGCACCACCGCGATAGATGGCCCAATCGCTTCGCAACAGCGGCTCTTTGGTTTCCATGAACGTGCGAGCCGCATGACGGAACACGAAACGACTGAGCGTGATGAATCTGACGGGAGAATCCAGCGTTCCTTGGAACTCAATCAAATGATGCAGTCGGACGACTTCGACGGTTGCTGCGGAAAGATCCGTATCTGCTGCCGGTTGATAGTACAGCGTGTTGGTCTTCGCGCTGTGGAACCATTCGCCTGGTGCATCGAGTTCTTCGAAAATGTTCTCGACCATGCGGAATTCGTCGTGCATTCCTGACTGCCGATTGTTTTGCCACCCGCCTTCGTAAGCGACTTCGCCGTCCGCCTTCTTGCCGGTGATAAGATAGTGATAGCCGCCCCAGTTGGCACGGTGCATGGCGTGAATATAACCACCCGTCGGCTCGACCCAAGTGGCGGCTCGCTGTTTCGAACATGCGTCGGCTGCATATCCCTGATAAGGGGCAGTCGGGTTGGCGGCATCGTAGTTCGGATAGCGAGCCATTCGTTGACTTGTTCCGTTGATAAACAGCTGATCGATGACTAGCCCCGCAGGTGTCGATGCCTGATAGATCCCATCGCGATAGGCTTGCCACTGCAGATCCAATTTTGACCCGCCACTCAGCACCACTCCGCCTTCGTTAACCGCGCGATAGGTCACCGGGTGTTCTTTGCTGCCCGAGTCTTCCGGAGTGAACACAAGTGTCTCAGGAAGGTAATACACGCCATCGGCCACAAACACCGTGACCGCTTCTTTGCCCGCAAACGCTCGAGCCGCTTTACGAGCGGCCGCCAATGATTGCAACGGTGCCGTTACTGTGCCCGGGTTCGCATCGTTTCCTGTGACGGCCACATACAAGTCAGCCGCATGAAGCCTCTTACTCGCAAGAACGGATAACAACATTAAAGCGAAATAGAAAACTGACCAACGCAGGTGCGTGCCGAGTGAGTGAGTGTTTTTCATATTTCAATGGCGTTTTTTTGATAGTAGGAGGACATGAGCAGAGGTAGCGTTAAAGGCGACACATCCAGTTTGTGAGTCGACCAATCACAGGCTTTGACGTAAATCAAGTCCATTCGGTCTACTGCGTCATACAATTACGAATCAAAGGCAACGCGAAACGTCGTAGTTCCTCGGGCTCCGAAAACACTAAAAATGGAACGCTTGGGAAGCGATTCTGGAACTTTTCGGCACGTTCACTCGAAAGTGGTTTACCGCTCAAGCTGCGGATACAGACACCCGCAATTTGGCCACGAAAACTCTTGGTAAGGCTGCGGTAAATCTCCAGGTCTTTTTCACCCGAGTCGCCGACCAACAGGAAACGCCGGCCATGCATCGTGCTGATCAATTGCCGCAAGACCGTAATCTTTCCGCTCCGTTTTATACGAACCATTCGCTGTAGCATGTGATTCCGCAGGCGGAAATACCTCAAGTGAATCGACCCATTTGGAAAACGATCGCGTTCGAACATTTCGTTGATCGGTGGCAGTAACTGCCAGGGACTAGACGACACGTAATGAAAATCGGTGCCATGTTCGCGAAACTGTTGATAGATTTCAGCCATACCTGCGATGCTCCGAAACGAACGCAGAAAGGTGTTCGCCAACAGCTCCTTGCGGTCGTTGATCTCGGAGTCTTTGATCGTGTCGTCGATGTCAGAAATGATCGACACACCCGTTTGGGGCATCAAGTACACACGCGATACGTTGGATTCCAGGTCGGCGCCATCGCTATTCAGCCGCAAATCCAGGACGGAACGACCGCATGGCAGTTTCACCGCGTGGCTCTGTACGAATTCATTTGGCAACGATACGAATTGTGAGAAGTGCCCGTTACTTTTCGTACGTTTCCGCAATCGGATCGTTTGACTTCCAAGTTCGACAGCGACGGATCGGTTTTTCGCTCCGTCACTTACAAAGGGCATGATCCGTGGGAAGTACTTTTCGGAAAGAATTTCTTCTTCTGGAACGCCCATCACATTCCCCAAAATTCGCAGAATAACGCGTTTGCGAATTGTTGGCGAATAGGGTTGCCTGACAACTCCGGAGACTTGCACGCGCCATCGCTCTGGTTCCAACTGATAGGCGAAGCTAGGAAACGCGATCAATTGCATTTGGGTACTTGCAAGCATCTCAAACAATCAAAAATCCCCTTTAGGATACGTGCTCTCGAACAGACAGGATAAGGTCATTCTCGTGTTCAAAATCTGACCTTTCATTGTTGCCGAAACACGACATTTGTGGATTATCATCGAATTTCGGCCAAATTGCACTACCAAAGTCGGTGAGTGCCGAACAATTGTCTCAAATGACTTCGGGCGATTCACCGATAATCCAAATTGTGGCGGTATCCAAGTTGATAGTCCTGCGCTGCTGGGTTAACATCTGCCTGTCTCAGTCTATTATTCTGGCTGTTATTCCACTCTAGAAATGCAAGATCCATACAAGATTCTAGGGGTATCGCCATCGGCGAGCCAACGAGAAATTCAAAAAGCCTATCGTGTCAAGGCTGCGAAATATCACCCGAAACGGGGTGGCGATTCCTGGGTATTTCAACAAGTCCAAGAGGCCTACAAACAAATAACGGAAGCCAAGGCAAGTGGCAGTGTCAGCCCAGTTTCCGCCTTGCAAAAACCACCAGACTCCGAATTTGATTTCATTGATTCGAAAAAGGGAAACGGTCCAGGTGATGTCAAATCTCATCGCCGACGCAGGCAACACCGTTCGATCCTGCCGCACATTTTTGGCACGTTACTTGGTGGTGCCTGCGCTGTCGTTGCAGCCTATTACATTGTCTCATGGCTCAAGCCCGATTGGCGCAGCGGATTGGCAAACAAACCTCCCGTAGCCGAAAGCAATCCAGAAAACCTGCCGCTTGAAAAATCAACCCACTCCAAAACGGATCCAACACATTCGACAACTAAATCAAGTCAAAACAATCCTGCAAATGCGGCAACGCGAAATAGCAACAAG
>JAHEAM010000218.1 GCA_024642765.1 Planctomycetaceae bacterium | reverse complement strand
TTGGCAATGCTGTTGCCCTGGATGGGAGCCGAAATCAATGGCTGGAAACTCGACACTCCGATTGAAACGATTCCATTGGCAGTCGTGGGATTGCTAACGGCTTTGTTGTCGTTTCACATCTTGAACGGAATGGCATGGATTCATTCGCGCTGGGCGATGCTGTGCCTGAAACGACTCCCCGAGTGGAGTCGGCGACGATAAACGGTTCAACCACGTTCGTGTCGACGGGTATTGCTGGTTCCTTTTGCAAAAACGCGCTACCCCAAATTGGCTCCTCTTAACGGTTCGATTCGTTCGGCGTTGGCAATGTGCCTTGGTCGATGTTCAGTAATGGGTCGTACGATTGAGACAGTTTGAGCGGCACCAACTTGAATCCCTGTGGCTTGCCCGTTACGTCCACAGATTGCCAGCTGGCTTTCTTGCGCAAACGAAAAGTCGGTCCGGAGTATGCAACGCCGGGCACAGCCACAGCGTATAATTGGATTGATTTCAATAATCCTAATTTGATCAGCAAAATTCACACAGTGGCAAACCAGCAATGATGGATAGCTTTTCGAAACGCCAACGCGACGCGTCCACGGGACGGCGGAAATTCCTACGGGGAGTTGCAGCGATGGGATGTTGCTCAATGTTGCCTCCAATGGTCCGCATTGATGAGCTTGCTCCCTCAGAGACCTTTGTTCCCACTCGCCAAATCACCAAAGGTCCCGACTTTCATTGGTTTGGCTATTACGACAAACGCGAGTTCGATTCGACGAATCAATTGGTGTTGAGCAATCGTGTCAATTTCGAAGGCCGCTCACCAACGGCGGATGACTCAATTGGAGTCGGCTACGTCGACCTCAGCCAAGACGATAAATGGTTCGAACTCGGCATATCGCGAGCCTGGGGATGGCAACAAGGCTGCATGCTCCAGTGGGTCGGCCATGAGGGAAAGAAAGTTCTATGGAACGATCGTCAGGGCGATCAATTCGTCTCTTATCTGCTGGATTTAGAAACCGGAGACAAGAAAACCCTGCCGTCGCCCATCTATACCATTTCCCCGGATGGATCGTTCGGTTTGAGCGCAGACTTTCGCCGCATCAATAACCTCAGACCCGGCTACGGCTACAGTGGACTTCCCGATCCCCATGTTGAAGTGCGAGCGCCCGACGACTCCGGAATCTGGAAAGTCGATTTCAAAACTGGAAAGACAACGCTCGTCGTGTCACTCGCGCAAGTCGCAAAAATCCCGTGGCCAAATGGCCTACGTTATGAGTCCGCTTGGCACTATTTCAATCACTTGTTGATCAATCCCAACGGTGACCGGTTCGTTTTTCTTCATCGATATCGACCGGATTTTGATCCGACAACGCTGCGTTTCAATGGTGAGTTCGTGACGCGAATGTTATCAGCGAACATCGATGGTTCGGAACTTTTCACACTCGACCCTTCTGGAAACACATCACATTTCATCTGGGACGATGAAAATCATCTTACGATGTGGACTCGCCCGCAGGGCAAACCCGCGGGCTTCTATCGAATGACTGACCGAACCGGTGAGATTTCAGCTGTTGGCGAAGGTGTGATGACCCAGAACGGTCACAACACGAATTTGCCTGCACCCTATCAAGATTGGATCCTGAACGACACCTACCCTAGTCGCGAAGGACGTCGCCAATCGGTTTTCCTATTTCACCGGCCATCCGGCAAAAAGGTGATCCTCGGACATTTCCCTTCACCGTCGCATTATACCGGTGAATGGAGGTGTGATACGCATCCACGTAGTAGTAACGACGGACTGTCTGTCGTCATTGATAGCCCACACAAAGCGGGACGACAATTGCACTTGCTGGATATTCGTGAGATCCTTCAATAAGACTTGACTCGGCCCAACAGTCGTTTCCAGGCGATGTGCTGCCTGCTACTTTTGCTTGTTGACCTGGTTTCCAAGTAGAATGCTCTCAATCGGTTTACCTTACGCTGACTGGAAGGAACTCACATGCGTCGCAACATCACCATTCGCAAACGAACAATTGACAGCTTAAGTCATGGAATTCGTAATTCAATATCACCTCTAATCGTTTTCCTATTATGTGTCCTGACCGCAACTCCCATTTTCGCCATCGACCAACCCAATATCATCGTCATTATGGCCGACGACTTGGGATGGCTGGATCTGCATTGTTACGGAAACGAACGGCTAGACACACCCAACCTGGATCGTCTCGCCACACAAGGAATGCGGTTTACCGATGGCTATGCTTCTGCTCCCGTTTGCACGCCGACGCGAGCGGCAATGATGACAGGGCAATCGCCTGCTCGCCTTGCAATTACAAATCACGCCCCTGGGAATGGGCAAAACTTTCGTTTGCCTGACTCCAATCTCCAAGAGGCTGAGTGGACAACGTATCTGCCATTGGAACAGGAAACGATAGCAGAACGACTTCGCGATGCGGGTTATGCAACCGGCTTCGTCGGCAAGTGGCATCTGTCGCATCGCCAGGGTGGCGATGAAGCAGGTGCATTCGAACCTCGCTTGCGTCCCGAACACCAGGGATTCGATGTCAACATTGGAGGCTGCAATAACGGAGGGCCGCCTTCTTACTTTTCTCCCTACGGTATTCCGGCTCTTAAAAACGGACCGAAGGGCGAATATCTCCCTGAAAGATTGGCCGACGAGTGCATCGAATTCGTCAAGGAACACAAAGACAAACCATTCTTTCTAACGTGGTGGAACTACTCCGTGCACTACCCGTTTGAAGCTCCGAAGGATTTGATCGAAAAGTATAAGCAACGCATTGGTCCGGGGATCAAGAATCCAACGTATGCGGCCATGATCGAAGGTATGGACCGCGCGATTGGGCGGTTTCTCGCCGAACTCGATGCGGCCGGCCTCACGGATAATACACTCGTCATCTTTACCTCCGACAATGGCGCCTGGGGAACTGACATGGGTCCGCTGCGCGGTGAGAAGGGGCATCTTTGGGAAGGCGGCATCCGAGTTCCCTGGATTGTGCGATGGCCAGGGCACGTCGAACCGGAATCATTGTGTTCGACACCGGTTATCAGCACCGATACTTTCCCTACCATTCTCGAAATTGCCGGATTGAAACCGAACCCCGACACGCTCGCCGACGGAGTCAGCATCGTCCCGGTCTTGGAACAAACAGGGGGCCTTAATCGCGACGCCCTATTTTTTCATTATCCAAACTATGCCTTTCACAAGGAGAATCGACTCGGCAGTGCCATCCGAGACGGGCACCACAAGTTGATCCTCCGCTATGACGACGATTCGGTCGAACTCTACGACTTGGCGGCCGACATCAGCGAAAAAAACAATCTCGCACACGCTCAACCTGAACTTGCAGCACGCCTGCAAAAGCGGCTCGAAGAATGGCTGAAAAAAAGCGGAGCCAAACTCCCCGTTAGAGTTGACGTCGCAACAGGTCGTTAACGGTCCCAACGCTCAATCCTGTCGAAGCGATCACCTCTGAACGCGGGCTGAACTGCCGCGCATAAGGGCTTCGACTTCGGACAGACGCGCCATCGATGTGTCGCCGGGAGTAGTCATTGCAAGAGCACCATGGGCCGCGCCGTATTCAACTGCAAGTGCGGCGTCTCCCTTTTCCATCAGGCCATAAATCAATCCCGATGCGAAGCTGTCGCCGCCACCGACACGATCGAATATTTCCAAATCTTCGCGATTCGCGGCTTGGTGTAGTTGGCCGTCGCTCCAGCATAGTGCGCTCCAGCCGTTGATCGTCGCCGACTTGACGGTCCGAAGCGTAGTCCCGATCACTTGAAAATTCGGGAACTCCCCAAGTGCGGCTGCGATCATTTTCCGATAACTTTCAATCGGTAGTTCCTTCAACTCGTCATCGACTCCGGCAACTTTCATCCCGAGGCAGGCAGTGAAGTCTTCTTCATTGCCGATCATTACATCGACCTGTTTGGCGAGCGAGCGATTAACACGCTGGCAGGCTTCCAGGCCACCAAACTCTCGCCACAATGAACTTCGAAAATTGAGATCGTAAGAGATAATTGTTCCGTGGCGTCGCGCTGCGTCAAATGCTTCAGCAATTAATGCAGCGGTAGTCTCCGAAAGAGCCGCAAAAATCCCGCCTGTATGCAACCAACGCACACCTAGCGTTCCAAACAAATGCTCCCAATCGACATCGCCCGGTTTCAACTGCGATGCTGCTGTGTGCCCGCGATCAGAAACGCCAATGGCACCGCGCACACCAAATCCTCGTTCCGTAAAGTTAAGTCCATTTCGTGCTGTTCGTCCAATCCCGTCATAGTCGGACCACTTCACAAATGACATGTCGACACCACCGGCCAGAATCAAATTCTCAAGTAAATAGCCAACTTCATTCTTAGCGAAGGCTGAAACCAATCCTGCGCGCATTCCAAAACAACGACTTAGGCCGCGAGCCACATTGTATTCTCCGCCGCCCTCCCACACGTCAAATTGTCGTGCAGCTCGCACTCGTCCGTAGCCTGGGTCCAATCTCAGCATGACTTCACCAAGTGAAACAATATCGAACTTGCAAGAACCAGCTGGTTTAATTTTCATCTTGAGTCTCTATCCAAAGAAAATTTCGCAAACCACCCAAACTTTTCTGATCACTACGAAAGACGCGTAACTGCCAAATGTGCGATTTCCGTCACTCGGCCAAAATCTCCATCGCGAAACAAATCCGGCTTTACCATCCAACTTCCGCCCACGGCGAACACCAATGGCAATTGCAAATAAGCCCCTGCATTCTCCAAAGTAATTCCGCCTGTCGGCATGAATTTCATTTTGGGAAATGGAGCTGCAATCGCCGTCAGCATCGCTACGCCTCCCGCAGCCTCCGCCGGAAAAAACTTGACCTTCCGCAAACCCAGATTGTACGCTCGCTGTAATTCGGTTGCGGTCGAAACGCCTGGGAAACAAGGCATACCAACTGAAAGGCAGTATGTTACTACGCCTTCATCGAGTCCAGGTGAAACGATGAACTTCGCACCAGCTGCAATCGCATCGCGGCATTGTACCTCGTTCATAACGGAACCTGCGCCGACAAGAGCTGCGGGCATCGCTGCAGTTGCCCTTATTCCGTCGAGAGCGGCTTCCGTACGCAGGGTAATCTCCGCGATCGGCAGTCCACCTGCCACAAGAGCATGAACCAATGGCAGTGCATCTTCGGCCCTTTCTAGCGTCACCACAGGGACAATCTTGCACGACTCAATTTGCTGTGGGATATCATTCTCCAGCATTTCAATTCCTTTGACTATTCCAAGATTTCCGACAAAAGACGAGGAGCCTTTCCAAATCGTTGCGCATACTCATCAACGAGCGGTCGCAATCGTGTTTGCAATTTCATCGCGTGATTTACTGCGATGTCTTGTAGGCGATGCTGAAAAAAAGGATTCTCGAATCGTTCGATGACTTCGGCTGCATAGGTATCAACGCCATCAATTCGTGGACGAAGCAGGGGTAAAATCTCTTCGTTCAAAAGTTCCTGCAACCAAAGTCGTTGCTCCGAATTGTTGAGGACGTCCACGACCGTCTCGAATCCTGCAGGCAGCGAATGCGCAACCATTGCCGTGTGCAAACCATTTAGTATTCGGACTTTGCGTTCAAAGAAGGGCTCTAAATTATCAACCCATTTCACCATCGCGTGAGTGGGTAACACAGTGTGATCTCGACCGTCATCGGCGATTGCCAATAGGCGATAGGGCTCGACGACAACCGCGAGTGGATCGTGCGTACCCCACGGTGTAGCGTCACTTACGCTAACTGTGATGCGATCGACGAGATTATTCAGCCAGCGATTCTCCTCGTTTAGCCAAACAACGAATTTGTCGTCGTTCGTGAACCGCCAGGTTTTGGCTTGCTCGATGACAAGTCGTCTCAACAGATCACCATTGCCTTCCAGCAACTCTGTTGGCAACAACGCAAGTCCCGGCAATCCCTCGCGATACCGCCAAAACAAAAGCGAAGCGATCTTTGCTGGAAACGATTGGGGACATGTGGCTGTATCCGACAGTGCAGTGTCGATAGGATCGAGTGCGAGGCCCTTCTCCGTTGTGTTCGACGCGATCAATCGCAATTGTGGATCGAGTACAAACTCTTGCAATTCGGTCCATTCGGATTGCGAGACAAGCGCGCGGTCGATTGAACGCACTACTTCGTAAGTGTCAATAATTTTGCCAGCCGATTTGCCGCGAGTCCAAACATGGAAGCCATCGCCAGCAGCATTGATCAAAGAGGCACCGTTGGAACCCAGTCGGGATTGCACAACCGTCACCGACGCGGGCTCCTCAAAAATCGGCTCTAGGAAACCTCGCAGGAACCGCCCTGTGCCAAACTGAAGAATTTTCACAATGTCACTCCCGTCTTCCAGATCGCAATTTCGCGGTAGCCATTTATTTCGTTCTTGGCGAGTCGACTTCCGCTAGCCGTTTCCAAAACTTGTCGATAGAGATCCTGAGCCATGTCATCTAGGCTGGTTTCGCTGGCGAGTAATCTGCCTGCGTCGAAATCGATCCATGCCGGTTTGGCAGTGGCCAATTCTGAATTGGTCGCAACCTTGATCGTCGGAACCGGTGCTCCCATGGGCGTTCCGCGGCCTGTTGAAAAAAG
>JAHEAM010000217.1:5085-6618 GCA_024642765.1 Planctomycetaceae bacterium | reverse complement strand
GCAGTTGGGTGAAGTTCTGCGGCGCGATTCAAATTGCCTTCATCAACATCACAAATCGCTACGATGTTTTCGCTGGCAACGGCTGCTAGGTCTCCTGCGCCTCGACCACCAACACCAATTACGCCAATATTAAGCCGCTCATTGGCACCCAAAATGCGATCCCAAGTGCGTGCCGGAACGAGTGTTGCTGCTCCTAGTCCAAGTGAGGTTTGCAAAAATGATCGTCGATTTGAATTCATGTCAAACGCTACGCCTCAATCGAAAAATCGAATAGACATCTTAAAAACTAGAATTGTACGTCATCGCCGACACAACAGATACATCAGACGGGCACCAAAGGTCTCTGTTGTGTATCGGCACAGTCTTGTGTGCGAAATAGCACATTCGTTGGGGCGATTCGTTGAAACTAGAATGATTCGTTTGCTTGGCACCCAAATTGCACGAGTTGTGATCAATGACATGTTTGTTTTAAAGCCAAGGCAGGAACAGATTCTATGATTTGTAATCAGCTCGTTGAATTCGGTAATTTGTTGTCGCAATTGCATCCAATTCCGTCGAATAGCGACGTTACGAGAATTGTCTGTGGACATTGTCAGAGGTTGGAGAGTTGCCCAAACTTGTCGATTGAGCAGGTTGAGGGATTGGAGCCCGGTGGTTTGGCAATCGGCAGGGAGCGAAACAACGAATCAACCACTTCCTGATTCGGAAACCACCCGTCTATCCATGCTTGCATTTCGAAGTTTGTTTCATGTCGAACGCGATTCATTTTTGATTGGTAATTGATGACAAACAAAGTGCCATTCAATAGTTTGTTGGTGCCGACAGATTTTTCTGACAACGCATGGTCCGCGTTTCAGCATGCTCGACTGCTGGTCGATAGTGAAGAATCTGAAATCGTTGTGGTTCATGCCATCGATCCTTCGATCGTGAATCAAATCACGCAACTAGGTTACGGAAGTCATGACGAAGTTTACAAGTTGATGAAAGACCACGCCAACGAACATCTGAAGCGCTATTCAGAGTGTTCGACAGACTCGACGAAAATCGATACGCTGGTTTGCGAAGGCGAACCGTACTTTGAAATCATTTTAAAAGCCGATGACTTTGCGGTCGATGCGATTGTAATGAGCAAGCTAGGTGAGCGCGACCAATCGAAGGCTTTGCTATTTGGAACCACCGCCGAGCGGGTCATTCGCGGCAGCAAGAAACCGGTGATCGTCTTGCCAAGCGAATGAGTGCGTGGGGACTAACCGCTCCTTACCATCTTGCTAACGCTAAAATCCACAGTGCCTGTTTCCATTGTCTGTCCACGAATCACGCGAATGGGCACGAGTGTTTTGACTCAAGCCCACCGCCGCACAAACCGCAATGGACCTATTTGCGGTATTTAGTTTAGACGGAGATGGACGTCGTTACATTTAAATTCCTGCAACTTAACATGGAGAAAGCTAAAAGACTGTGATTTCTTGATCCAAAAAAAACATAATGACCGAGGTTGCAATTAATCGCTTTTACCCAAAGTACTGAACTGCA
>JAHEAM010000217.1:0-5075 GCA_024642765.1 Planctomycetaceae bacterium | reverse complement strand
GTAACCAGCAAAGGCGTGGTTTCGTTGTATGTTTCTATCTGCGACCTGTCCCCGTTTTGTGTTTCTTCGTTTTATGTTAATTCGTCACCAGATGCCTATGGCAGATTTCGGCTAGTGAGGTTTCGTCGCGAAGGTGGCGAGTGGGTATTCCGTGTTTGGCCAAAATCGCGGCGGCGTTCTGATAGTGTTCGGTGTCGTAGGCATTGACGATCGCCGTCACCGCGAAGCCCTGACGATGCAGTAACTCCAATCCCAGCGCTCGTTCCAATGTCATTTGCGCGACGATCACTATGACCGATGCATCGCGAGGCAGTTCGCTGGCATGACTCGCCAGCATGTTGTGCAAACTTAAACCATCCGTTTTTTCGAGACGCGCCAGCGTATCCAACATCCGTAACATTCGATCGGATCGCTTACTCGTCTTGAGTTGGACTGGACGCAAGCGATTGGATTGCTGCTTCATGGAGCTGGCGTTCTGTAACGTGTCGCGGATTCGTGAGTCTCCGACAAAGCCTTCTTCAGCAATTCTATCGACGGCATCGCGCCCGTTGGAAAGCAGTCCAAACTGTTGGTTCAGTAAATATAGAGCGTTGGCAATACTTGCAGCGGCAGTGATCGCCAGCTCGCTCCGAACCGGTTCGTCACGGGACTCATAGGCGTCCTCATGAAAATCAAGCACGATCGTTGCGCCGGCTAACGACGATGGCTCGAAAACCTTGCTGTGTAATTTCCCCGTTCTTGCCGTCGCACGCCAATGAACTCGTGTCATCGCGTCACCATGTTGGTATTCGCGAATTCCCGAGATCCGCGTGGGGTCCTCGAACAAGCGGTGCGTCATTACGACTTCGCCAATCGGACGTCGCGATTCGATATGGTAACCGGTCACGGGACTCGTTTTTGGATGCACCGTGATGTAAACCGGTGAGCAAAGGACTTTGAAACGCCGGTGAATCCCCCAGAAATCGCCAGTTTCCAAAACGAAGGGACCGATTTGAAAGTAACCTCTTCGCGTCGGAATAAATTCATATTTCCAGGTAGCTGATTCGCCCGGCTGCATCGAGAATACATCCGTTCGTTTACCTGTAGTCGTGAAGCCGGGTTTGATCCGCCCGTCGCGACCGGTCCGAACCAAGTCCTCGCAAAATAACCAAGTCGCCGCGACCTTGCCGATATGTTTGATGTCAAGTTGAATTTCAATCGCTTCACCAATTTGACCCATCGAGACATCACAAGTCCGTCTGGCAACAATCGATTGGGACCAATGTTCGGTCAACCGACGACTCGCAAACCAAAGTGCAACGCCGAAACCAATGGCATAAATCAAAATAGTAAGGTTCAAGGCGATGGCAACGATCAGCAACATCACAACGCCGACGATCCATCTCATGTCCGCGATTCCTCAATAACCGGAACTGCCAGTGACTGCAAGATTTCTTGGACGACGCGATCGGACGTGAGCTGTCGTAAACGACTTTCTGGTTTCAGGATCATGCGATGACCCAAGACCGGTCCGGCGACTAGTTTCACATCGTCTGGCAATACATAAGTGCGTCCGCGAATCGCAGCGAGGGCTTGCGAAGCGCGGAACAATGCAATCGAAGCTCGCGGACTGCCTCCCAAGGCCAGATGTTCGTGGTGCCTAGTGAGATGCACGAGCTGCAAAATGTACTGTTTGATTTTGGAATCGATATGAACGTCCCGTACGAGAGTTTGACATGTAAGTAGATCTTTTCCCGAAACGACGCTTGAAATCGAATCCAATGGATGTGCATGTTGCATGCGATCGAGCATCGACAATTCTTCCTCGAGCGTTGGGTAGCCCAAACTGAATTTCAACAGAAAACGGTCGAGTTGCGCTTCTGGTAACGGAAACGTCCCTTCGTGGTCGACAGGATTTTGAGTGGCCATGACCAAAAACGGTTTCTCCAGGTCATGCGTTGTGCCGTCAATCGTGACCCGACCTTCGGCCATGGCCTCAAGCAACGCCGCTTGTGTTCTCGGTGTCGTGCGATTGATTTCGTCTGCCAGAACAAGATTTGCGAACAGCGGCCCAGCTCGAAACTCGAATTCGCTAGTTTTTTGGTTGAAGATTGATGAGCCGGTTACGTCGCTGGGCAGTAAGTCGGGCGTGCATTGAACACGTTTGAATTTGCAACCAATACTAGCAGCCAAGGCACGTGCCAACATGGTCTTGGCAACCCCTGGAACGTCTTCCAGCAGAATATGCCCCTCACACAGCCAACTAACGAGTGAGTAGACGACTTGCTGGCGTTTACCGACGATGACTTTCTCGACATTGGTGATGACGCGTTTGGCAAACTCTTGCACTTGCTTCATTCAGAAATCCTTGATCCGATTCGCGGTGGTTTCGAAACGCATGTTTTTCATTTGATATTATCACGTCGCTTTTGCTGGATTGATAGTCGCCGCATCTTGCGACCGGGCGGAATTGCATTAACAATGTGGGTGAGAGAGTTTCTAGTCCGCTTTTTTGGATTTAAAAAGGATAACGAATGACGCGAGTGAAAATCAAATACTGCGGCATGTGAAATTATTTGCCTCGGGCTACCAGTTTGGCTGGCCATTTGTCGGAGAATTTTGGATTGGATTCGGAGTTGGAGAAACTTTCCGGCGGTATTTACGAAGTCTATTTCGACGGCAAGTTGATTTCTTCGAAAAAGGAACTGGGGAGATTTCCCACAGATGAAGAAGTCGCTGTGCTCGTTAAAGAAGAAATTGGAAAAGATAAATAATGTTTTTGCGAATTGCATTCAGCGTCTTGTTCTTAGCTTTTGTTTCAGAGTCAGCGTTGCGAGGGCAAAATTCTGACACGCGATTTGGAAAGAAGTTTCCGAAACTTGAGTCGTTGTCGACAGGCGAATGGTGGAAAAATGGATCCGACAAGAACCTGAATGTGCCGCGGAACGAGGTGGTGGCGTTTGCACTGTACACACATTCAGGAAACACGTTGAAGTTGTCTGCCCAGCTCTATCCGTTGCTACCCGACGAGTCTCGAGAAGTTCGTTTGCAGATGCAAGACGCGGATGGCAAATACCGCGATGTTGGAACAACAAATGTGATCGAACTTGGCTGGAGTGCCCATTTTCGAATTGAGCCTTGGGATCGAACGAAGGATGTGCGTTATCGGGTTCGCCATGGTGACGAGGCAATTTTCGAGGGCTTGATTCGTCATGATCCTACCGAAAAAAATGTGATAGTCGTTGGCAATCTTTCTTGCAATTCGTCGAGAACTCCCGGGTCACGAGCGTCGATCGTTGAAAATCTGACGGCCCTGGATCCAGACCTTTTGTTTTTCGCGGGCGATCAGTCGTATCATCACACGGAGCACACTTACGGTTGGCTTGAATGGGGCAAGCAATTTCGCGACATCATTGGCAACCGCCCAGTTGTTACAATTCCTGACGACCATGATGTGGGCCAAGCCAACATTTGGGGCGAAGACGGGATTGAGGCTACGAATCCGCAAGGACCGAGTGGCGGTTATTTTTATCCGCCCGAATATGTGAACATGGTTCAGCGCTGTCAGACATGGCACTTGCCCGATCCCGTTGACCCAGCGCCAATTAAACGTGGAATCACGGTTTACTTCACTCGATTAAATGTTGGCGGAATTGATTTTGCAATTCTCGAAGACCGAAAATTCAAATCAGGGCCAGAAGGGAAAATTCCTAAACAGGGGCCGCGTCCCGATCATATTACGAACAAGAACTATGATCCGGCATCGATCGATTTGCCCGCGTTAGAATTGTTAGGTGAACGGCAAATTGAGTTTCTGCATCTATGGGGCCAAGACTGGACGGACGCGGCCCAGAAATGTGTACTTTCACAAACAGCGTTTTGTGGTGCCGTCCATTTGCATGGCGATGAGAACAATCGGTTGCTTGCCGACCTTGATTCCAATGGTTGGCCACAGGCAGGACGCAACGCAGCGCTTCGCGAAATGCGCCGTGCGTGGGCTACGCATTTGTGCGGCGATCAACATCTGGCTGTTGTTGTGAAGCATGGAATTGATGCTGATGAAGACGGACCTTATGCCTTCACTTCTCCCGCCATTGTCAACACAATCTATGGACGTTGGTGGTTGCCCGAAGATCAACAGGCCGGTGAAAACCCAGTTGCAGGAAGTCCTCTTCCCTGGACAGGAAATTATCGTGATGGTTTCGGTAATCGAATTCGAATGATGGCCTATGCCAATCCATCTAAGATCGCTGATGAGTCTGGACGTGGCGATGGATTCGGCGTGGCTCGGTTTGATAAGAAGGCTGGCACAGTGACGTTTGAGTGCTGGCCACGCTTTTCAAAAGTGGGCGACGGTGTTGTCGGACAATATCCTGGTTGGCCGATTACTATCAACGCCGACAATAACGATGGGCGAACAGCAGTTGGTTCGTTGCCAACCATTATCGCGGTAGATGGTGGTTTTCCTGTTGTGCAAATCATTCACGAACCAACTAATGAAATCGTCTACACAACGCGTGCTCGATCAAATCGCTTTCAACCGCGTGTCTATTTGCCAGGATCCTACACAATCAAACTTGGTCACGAAATTCCAAATGCGATGACGATCGAAAATGTTGAAGTTTTCGCAGGTGATGATTCTCGTTTGATCGAGTTTGGGAAAAAATAGACGAGTTTTGGAAAAAATATAAATGAGCTTAACCCAAAAGGGGTCTAACCCTTTGCATGGCAGAGAGGGTCAGGCCCCTTTTGGGTTAGGCTCTATGCCTTATTGCGGTGCCGTATAGCAGGATTGTTCCCGACTTTTTTGAAATAACTAAGGCGAATAGGCAATTGTCGCGAAAATCCTGTCGTCGGCAAAGTTAAATTATGACGGCATTGCCTTTTGGGAAAGGTAGGGAGAGTTACTCGCTTTTGATCGTTCCAACGGACGATCGTGTAGTTCAGGATTTCCGGTGTCGGTCTTTCCGATAGTACTCGATAACACGATTGAGGAAACACTAGGAGTTCGGTATGTCCAAGACTATGATTGCATTAATTGTCACAGTAGTTGTTTCGATTGGCGGAGAAGTCGCCCATGCACAGCTATTGTTTCC
>JAHEAM010000216.1:1736-6638 GCA_024642765.1 Planctomycetaceae bacterium | reverse complement strand
CGGACTCTCCCTTCCATGCCTTCGCGCCGTTTGCAACAAACACAAAATCTAGCATTGAATCGGGATATCGATCGACACGTTTATCAGCCACACGCCGATCGTCGGACCAGTTGGTATCGACGAGCGGGTCGGGTTTGAGCCATTCCCAAGTCCCATCAGCCAACATGGCGTCGAAACCCGAGTTGCCTTTTTGGGTATGAAAGTCGTAATCGAAATTGAAGTCGCCAGCAGCAATGACAGGTTCGGTGTGAACTGCAGCCCATTTCGCTAACATGCGGGCTTGGTCCGCACGTAAGTCTTCTTCACCGCGCGCCAGGTGATTGACGATCACCCAGAATGTGTTTTGGTTCCTCTTGTCTCGCAAACGGACGGCTAATGGTGACCGTGCTCGCAACGCTCCGTAGTCATATTGTTGATTGTCATCGACAACAAAATTGGCAACGATTCCAGCGAAGCGATGAATCTCGATTGTTTCGTCAATCTCAAATCGCAATCTATCAACCACGAACATCAACGTGTCTGTGTCTTGAAATCCGCCACTGCCCGAGGTCACAAAATCTACATCCGTCCCCAGTCCAATAGCCACTGCTTGCTTAAAAATCAAAACAGATTTCGGATCGACTTCGCTCAGAGCCAACATTTGTGAACGTGTCGTTGGGGCCTTCATCATTTCGGTCAGTTGTTTGGCGATAACGTCGGGGTCGCTATCGGGAGGGGAACCAGGACGACTGCTTTCGACATTCCAAGCGAACAAGCGAAATCCGTCAGCTTCGGAAGCACTGTCTTGAGCAAGTGTTAGGAGTGGAAAAGCATGAAGACAAACAGATGCAATAACAAACGACACGATCAATTGCAACGACACTAAACGACTCCAGAAAAAGAACGTAAGGACGTATTCAAGCGTCCGAGATTCGAAGTATTATTCACTGGCGGCGAGAGTTGGTCGACCGAGGGCAAAACAAATTTTGGAACTTAAGGCAGAAAAGTGCCAATGTGGCATTGAATCTCGAGAGAATGTTGCGAAAAATTAATGTTCGCAAAAAGTACAAGGTTGATCCCCAATACAAAGGCTAATTGATGCCCAGTTTCAATGTAAAGGTGCAGCACGATAGCGAGCCACACGAAGTCGCTGAGCGTCTGCGGGCGTTTTCGGACAAAGTTCGTGGTAGTACCAAAGTTACTGTAACAGAAATCATTGAAGAATGGGACGACCAAGGAAACTTGAGCTTCAGTTTCAAAGCCATGGGCTTTCGAATCGCAGGGAAGCTGGAGAATCGAATAGAGGCCGTGCACGTGACAGGCAACTTACCATTTGCGGCCCTGCCGTTTCGCGGTGCGATCGAGCAAGAGGTTGCAGCAAAAATTAAAGAGGCATTGGCGTAAGTTGATTCCCAAAAAAAGGGAGATAAATCCCAGCGTTTCAACTGATTGACAGACAGGCTAAGATGGAAGGGTGCCAATGACTTCCAACAGAAGGACATGTTTTTCGCAATGCCTGCTCACGATCCAACACCATCTCGTGAAGTTGATTCTCGTTCAAGCGAACCGCTTGATGTGGTTTTGGCGGCTGGGCCGTCTGACGACTCGAGTGGCGAGCAACGCCAACGCGAAAACGCCTCCGATACTTCTGAAGATTCGTTTGAAATTGAAGCCGAAGACCGGCGTGTCAAAAGTCCAAGCGTGGGCGAAATTGAGCGCCGCTCGAAAGCAAGTGGTATTGAAGATGTAGAGTTTTCGGAAATTCGAAAACTCTATGGGCTACCTATTTCCGAAATGGAAGAACTGTTGAGTTGGCAACAGCAGGTGCAAGCCCGGACATTCAAGATCGTCAGGCACCTGCGAGCCGCGGAAGACAAAATTGCATTTGTTAAACGTGAGAAAGCCGCGGCGTTGCGTGAGCTCACGGAGGCCCGAGCCGAACGCGATTCCTTTCAGTCAGCACATCGGGAGACGCAGGAGTTTCTCGAGGCGTTAGAAAGCGAACGAACGTCGAGTGATTGTAGAGCTCGAGAACTTGAGACGCAACTCGCAACACTACAAACAGAACTTGCCAACCTTGTGACCGAGCGGTCGTCGATTCAATCTAAATTGGAATTGGCAATGAATGAGTTGTCACAGCAAGCCGATGCCTTGACGATTGTTCGCAGCGAGAATGAAGAATCGAAGCAAGCGTTGATTGCAAAAAATGTACGCGAAGAAACTCTGCAGCTTCAATTTGCAGAGGCTCAGAAAACAATCGATGCGTTGCGATCACAGATTCAGGCCTCAACGAACGAACGCGAAGAGCTAATCAAACTGATTCGAGCGGCGATGGTTCGCCTGGAACGCCGAGAGCCAAAAACAAACGAAACAAAACCGACGCAATAGTGCGACCACGGCTTTTTCAGTTTTTGCACTTGCTAGGATCAGCATGGGCAAGAAAATCACAGCCATTTAACGATTCGGTTCGAATTGATAAGCGGCCCCGCGTGTCGGTGATATCAATTGAGGTCGCGGTCAAGATGCTTTTTTGATGCAGGCGTTGAGCGAAAAGTATTTTTGCCCATGTGGTTTCGATGAAATTGAAAAACACTGATTACGTTGCGAATGTTAGCGAACGAGTATGGTGGCTTGCGGTTATTTCGCTGTTTGTGCAGTGATTGTGTCTTCGGCCTGTTTGCTGCTGATTGTGGGTGCCATAATTTTTGCAAGCAAGCTGCCACCAATATTTGTAGTACTGTGACGATTTCAATTTTTGAGATCCTGATTCTACTTTTGCGTCGTCAGCTCGCCCGAAACAGGCGGACAGTCTTGCCAGAGTGGTTTGTTTAGGTTTTCTAAGTTGTGTCGTTTATCGCAACATGCACTACAGTCATCGCAACTCGTCAGTTTTGGTTGTTAGGCGAAGGCCTTGGGATTTGTATTGCGATCATTGGAATTCGTGTATTGCTTGAACAAAAGAGGACATCGGTTATAGCTCAAGGCGAAGTGTCCAAACCTGTTTGTAGATATGAAGACACTGTTTTGATCCCGAACGGCGAATTAAGTTGTTTTAGAATTTGATGCCGCAGGCTTCTTGGGCGCGGCCGAGGACCTCTGAAGCTTTGGCTCGGGCGCGTTGGGCGCCTGCGGCTAGGATTTCGCGGACTTCATCTGGATTGTTTTCGAGTTCCGCGCGGCGTTCACGTGCCGGCGCGAAAAACGCTTCAGCCGCATCGGCGATTGCTTTCTTGACATCGCCATAGCCGAATCCGCCTGCGCGATAAAGCGAGGCCATTGCGGCGCGGTTTTTTTCATCGACGAATAGTGAATAGAGCTGATAAAGGTGATCGTTGTCGGGTTCCTTCGGGGCCTCCATGGGGCGCGAGTCGGTTGCGATCCGCATGCACTTCTTGCGAGCTTCTTTGGGTGACTCGAAAATCTCGATCGTGTTTCCGTAGCTCTTTGACATTTTTTCGCCATCGGTGCCGGGAACTTTGGCGCTGTCGCTGAGGACCTTGGCTTTCGGCAGTACGAACACCTCGCCATATTGGTGGTTGAAGGCTTGGGCGATATCGCGACAGACTTCAATGTGTTGCGTTTGGTCTTGGCCGACAGGCACAACGTCGGAGTCGTACGCCAGGATATCGGCGGCTTGGAGAACGGGGTACGTGAATAGGCCCGCGACAGGGGACAGACCACGGTCCTTTTTCTCTTTAAAGGAAACACAGCGTTCGAGCAAACCCATGCTGGTGCCGGCTAAAAGAATCCAACAAAGTTCGCTGACCTCTGGGACATCCGATTGCACAAATAAAACGGCTCGGTTGGGATCAAGGCCCAGGGCCAAAAGATCAATTGCGGCGTTCAGCGTGTATTCTGTCATTAGGTTTCGGTCGCGAATCGTTGTGAGCGCATGCAGGTTCGCAACAAAATAAAACGCTTGGTCTTCGTTTTGCAATTGAATGTATTGGCGGATGGCACCAAAGTAGTTTCCCCAATGTGGTCGCCCGGTGGGTTGAATGCCTGAAAGTACTCGCATCTGAAATCGCTTTTTTTTGAAATTTGAAATCGACTGGTGGATAAGCTTCGAATTTACCTTGAGATTCCTGCTTCGCCCAGGAGAGTCTGGCGCGCAAACACAGCGAACCGAAATGACTCGGTTCGCTGTGTTTCGTATTTTGGCGTTTTAGAATGGGGCAGCGTCTGTTCGCATCACTCATGGTGACGCAATCCACTATGCTGCATTCCATTCCAAACAATGTTAGATGATTCCGCCGTGCGTTCGCATCGGCGACTGATGGTCTGGCATATCCAGGAACCAAAATCGATGCCATTCCTCACGCATTGCACGCAAGTCTTCTGACGTATAGATGAGCTGTCGAGCACGTACTGCCGGGTCAGCGTCGTAGATTGGTAAAATGCATCCGACATTGCTGCACAAGGCGATTGCCAGAAGCGTCGCAGAGATTAGCCGACGCATACTCGTTCCTCCGTGATAGTTACCGGCGAAAGGCCGCACTCAAACATCTTGTTTCGTAAAATGGTCCACAATCACAAGTCGACCGAATCAGCGGTTACTGGTGATAAAGGAAGTGATCGTCATTCCCCGAACAAAAAGTTTAATCCGTAGAGATTATTTAGGCGGTAAATCTTGACATTTGACCAAACCGCTAGCGTGTTGATTGTATTTGCGGGTTGAAGTTGGTCAGTGCAAGGGGAGATTTGTTAGCTGATTTGCGCATTCGGGCTGGTATTGTTGAATTCGCGAAGATTTCGCGAATATGAATCCCCGCCCACCAAAAAAAAGTCGCTCGATGGGACCAATGTCTCATCGAGCGACCAGGATTTTGTACTTCATTGAAGTCGAATTGGAAATCGACTCAGTGAAGCCAAAGTGTTCGGTGGCTTGCCTTGGCAACCCGCCGGCGACCGTCAGGCCACGCC
>JAHEAM010000216.1:0-1726 GCA_024642765.1 Planctomycetaceae bacterium | reverse complement strand
AGAAATCACTGAACCACCTCCTTTCTACCAGAGCCCCGCCTGCATTCGGGCAAAAACTGCCGTCAGAACGCCGCGAATCAGGCACTATCTAGTTTCTCGCATTGCGAATGCGAACGACTCCTTTATTGTTTTCATTAAAGTGAGCTGCGTCAAGTTCTTGGCTTGACAATGCCAGCAAAAATTTAATTTGGACGGAAATTGACTCTAACGGACGTTTCTTTTGGGGGAGATGGGGCGTACATTGCGATAAAACCAGTAGTTTGTTAGACTCCAAGGCTCGTTTTCCGGGCTTTTTCCTATTGTCGTGGCGGACAAGGTTTGTTTTCAGTTGTCGTGTTGGCAATTGGCCGTCGGATTCGCGCGCTACCCAAAATCGAATTGCTAGATACGTCATGGCCAATGGGGCCAAGGACTTTTAGGCAATTCAATGTGAGACTTTTTTTTCATGGTTAACCGTATTTTGATTCGCACTCTGGAGGACCAGAGTATTGCAGACGAGTTGGACTTGTTGTTCAAAGACAATCAAGACGACTTGTCAGACTTGTACACTGTAGAAAATGACTTGGAAATCAATTTCCAAGTCAACGCAATTGTTCCTGGTAAGATTGTTCGCGTAGACAACGAAGCTGTTGTCGTTGACGTGGGCTTCAAGAGCGAAGCCACCATTCCTCGCAACGAATGGGAAGAGCACGAACCCCAACCGGAAGTTGGTCAGGAAATTAGAGTTCTGATCGAAGAACTCGAAGACGAATCTGGCATGTCCGAAGAGGCGTCGGGCCTAATCACCGTCAGCAAAAAGAAAGCCGATCACATCATCCACTGGATCGATGTCATCTCCAAAGTTAAAGAAGGCGATATCGTTACCGGTACGTGTACACGAAAAATCAAAGGCGGTTTGTTGGTCGACATCGGAGTGCCTGTTTTCTTGCCAGCCAGTCAAGTCGACATTCGTCGGCCAGGCGATATCGGCGAGTACATTGGCAAAGTCCTGCAATGCGAAATTCTCAAAATCGACGACCAACGCCGCAATATTGTTGTGAGCCGTCGATCGTTAATCGAAAAAGAACGCCAATACGCACAACAACAACTGTTGGCGAATCTTGAAGTGGGGCAGACACGCAAAGGCGTCGTCAAGAACATTGCAGACTTCGGAGCGTTTGTTGATTTGGGCGGCATTGATGGACTGTTGCACATCACCGACATGTCACATACGCGGATTTCGCACCCGTCGGAAATGGTTTCGATGGACCAGGAACTCGAAGTCAAAGTTCTCAATATCGATCGCGAAAAAATCAAGATAGCGTTGGGTATGAAGCAGTTGCTTCCTAATCCTTGGGACAACGTTGCCGAGAAGTATCCACCAGGTAGCGTTCACAAAGGCGAAGTTGTTAATGTCATGAACTATGGTGCCTTCGTAAAACTCGAGCCTGGCATTGAAGGACTTGTGCACATTAGCGAAATGTCTTGGGTGAAACGCGTAAATCATCCAAGTGACATCGTGAAGATCGGTGAAGAAATCGAAGTCGCCGTTTTGAGCATCGACGCCGAAGGCGAACAGATGTCACTAGGCATGAAACAAACCCAAAAGAACCCTTGGGAACAAGTTCAAGAGCGCTACCCTGTCGACAAAATGGTCAAAGGCAAAGTTCGCAACTTGACCAATTATGGTGCATTCATCGAACTCGAAGAAGGCATCGATGGATTGCTACACGTTTCGGATATGTCG
>JAHEAM010000215.1 GCA_024642765.1 Planctomycetaceae bacterium | reverse complement strand
GAGTTGGAATCGGAAGCCTTCGGTCTACAAATTGGCGAGATTTCCAAGGTGATCCAAGTCGGCGAGTACTATTTTATTCTGCTCTGCCAAGGCTTCACGACGCCGACTGTCGAAGATTTCGATTCGGTACAGGAAATTCTGCGAACCGATTTGCAAGAGAAGAAGATGCGTCTGGCCATGCAACAAATGTACACTGCACTGCATGACGATTCGCAAATCGACAATTTCCTCGCTGGTACATCGCAACCTAGTCGAGCGCAACGCCAGGCCGTCCGGCAATCGCAAACCATCGAACGCTAGGCGACAGCAACTAATTTCCAGCATTGCCGCGCGAAGGACTTTATCTTCGCGCGGTTTTTTGTTTGGACCAAATTGTCAGCTGACGCTTGTATCGTCATTGCCGACGCTGCAGGTGGTTTCATTGGCACAAGGATTTGTTCTGCATATCGAAAAATACGATGCAAATAGATTGCAACATTGAAACTGAATCAACTTGGGCCATTCGTTGAATCTGCCATTGCAAGGCCTTGGATCACCTGTTTAGGTTTGCAACCCTTGACTTACTCAGGTCGATACGTTTTGCCAGAAACGCTCGCCACCCGACTCAACTCGCCGAAATGGAATTTCATTTATTAGCCCCTTTGATTCATTTGGTGCTTTTGCGGAATGGCATTTTTAGGTGCCAACTGATCAAACTGTACTTCCTCGCCTACTTCGCCTACCGATTCATCACGGAGTTCATTAGCCCGGAAATTCGACTTCGGCTCGACTTGGCAGTCTACCAATGGGCCATTTTGATTTTTACTCCTGCGTTCGTAGGTCTGTGGTAAGTCGATCATAAGGCAATGGAACAGAGTTCAAGTCTTCCGATTGACGGTTCAGCGAATCGCGATGATGCTGCCCTTCATTCGTGATATAATTTGTTTGAGCTCAAACGCCCGTCGATTCATAGATTTATTTTGGAGTCAGTCCATGCTTGTTCGAACTGTTGTCTGTGTCATGTTGTTTGCATGCTTGTCTGTTTGTGCGACTGCCCAAGAGGTTGGCTATACAGATCTGTTTGATGGCAAGTCGCTCGAGGGTTGGACGCAACGGAATGGAACCGCAAAATATCGAATTGAGGGCGATTCGATCGTTGGCACGACTAGCGAGGGCAGCCCTAATTCGTTTTTGTGCACCGACAAGTTGTACGGTGATTTTGAATTGCTGTTCGATGTGAAAGTTGACAACGCACTCAACTCGGGCGTTCAGATCCGATCCCGTTGTGAAGGTGACACACCTGACGGTCGCGTCAACGGACCGCAGGTCGAAATCGAGGCGGGCAATGACGATGGGTCGACCTCTGGCTACGTTTATGGTGAAGCAGCTGGTGGTTGGATGACTCCCGACGACGAACGAAAACCGCACAATCATTTCATTCGCAACGAATGGAATTCCTATCGGATCATGGCAACGGGTTCCAAGATTCAAACCTGGATCAACGGTCATCAGATTTCGGATCTCGTTCACGAAGATCGTTTCAAGTCGCATCCACAGGGCTTTATTGGTTTGCAAGTCCACGCGATCGGTGCGGGCGACGGTCCCTATGAAGTTCGCTGGCGCAATATCAAAATCCGCGACCTCTCGGGTTTCGTATCGCTTTACAACGGCAGGAACCTGGACGGCTGGAAAACGACTGGCAACTGGCTGCCCCAAGACGATGGCTCATTGATGATCGAGCCGCGCGAAGGTGAAAGCGGTTGGGAACGTTATGATGCCTACCTTTGGTCGGAGAAAAAATACCGCGACTTTGTCCTTGACCTTGAATATGCCTATCCACCAGGCGGAAATAGTGGCGTCTATTTTCGCGTCGACGATCGAGCTGATCCGGTTGAAAAGGGGATCGAAATTCAAATTCTCGATTCATCAAAAACAGAAGGCGAGTTGGGACATCACGATCACGGCGGCTTGATTCGCACGCAAGGCCCGACGAAAAACATGTCCAAGCAGCCCAATGAGTGGAACCACATGATCATTGCCTGCAAGGGCAATCATCTCCAAGAAATCTTGAACGGCGAAAAAGTCATCGACGTCCAACTTAATGAAGGGGCCATGAAAGACCGTCCACTTACGGGCTATATCGGTTTGCAGGATCACGGTGTTCCGAATAATCTTAAATTCCGAAACATTCGCATCAAAGAGTTGAAATGATCCACCTCGATATTGCCTGAGAAATTCGTTGTTCGAAACAAACAGGAGCTCAGTAGATGGCACGGAAATTTTTTTTATTCGCCGCAACGATTGGTTGTCTCGGAGTTGGGGTCCCGTTCGCTTTGGCTCAAGAATCTGATGCGACTAATCTCACCGAACAGTCCGATTCGCATGTCACGATTGAAAAGGCGCTGCCTTACATCGCGGAACAGGGCCGATGGTGGATGACCGAGAAGAAATGCATGTCGTGTCACCGAGTGTCTCTCACTGCTTGGGCTCTGCGCGATGCTGCGCAGCACAACTTCGACGTAGACAAAACGGATCTTCAAGACATCCAAAATTGGTCGGAATCAAACTTGTTCGAAATCAACAATGATAACGGAAAACCGACCGCTGCCGGAAACTTGGAGGGATTGAGTCATGTGCTGTGGAGTGGCCTAGAAATTGAGCAAACGAAAGTTGCGGATCTTTTGCAGCTATACGTCGAGTCGCAATCGAAGGAAGGTCTATGGGCTGCTGGCGGTCAATTGCCCCAACAAAAACGCCTCGCTGCCGAAACGCAAATGGTTTCAACGATGTGGAATTCGCTTGCTTTGAAAAAAATGGCGGGCCAAAATGATGTGCTTGGCAACGCGGCGGAACGGGCGGTAAATGCGATTGAAAAATCTGAAACTGGCAAAAGCACCGAGTGGTTTGTGCTGAGGCTTTTGTTGGATATTCAGAACCATTCAGATAACAGCCCCCGTGACGCTGAAAAATTGCGAGGTTTGCAGAATTCGGATGGCGGCTGGGGATGGCTGGTTGGCGAGCAAAGTGATGCGTTGGCCACGGGTATGGCAATCTATGGCCTATCGTTTCCAAGAGGACGTTCCGACGGCGAAATTGCCAACGAAAAAAAATCGATCGACCTCGCGTCTAAATTCTTGTCTTCGACTCAGCAGCCAGACGGTAGTTGGAAAGTTAACGGGACGAAATCCAAGGCCCAGAATTCAACGACCGAAACCGCGAGTTATTGGGGTACTTGCTGGGCCGTCATTGGGTTATTGAGCACGTATGAAAACTAGTGCAAGAAATTGCGCTGACGGGTGGTGTTGCCTCAACTCGTTTTTGGCTTTAATCGTCCTTAGTACAATTCCGGAAGTCGATGGAATTCTCCTCCTGTTTGGTCAACAGCGATAACGCAATTCCTAGCACCCCACGCATTCGCTTGTTCGCACTGAACTACAGCAATTGCGCACTTCATACGAAACTAACGCATTAGCCAAGCGACTTTTTTTTCGTAAGTAAAAATGTCCAAAATGCGACTGTACCAATAGCGCAGGCGACATGAATCAACGGTCGCAATGGAAGTGAATATCGGCCGTAGTGGGGCCACGTCAAACACGTCGTGACAAGGCTCATTGCAAAAAAAGCCAAGACCCAAAATCCGAGATTGTGACGCGTTAGATAACATCCAATCAAGGCGCCGAATAACATCGCACCATTGAGGCACTGTAAAACTAGGGGCTGGCGGTAAAAGCCGAGATGGCTGATCGCTTTCATCGTCATCAACGAAGGCAACAGCTTCCAGTTTTCGATCATCCATTTTTCTGCCAGATTGATGCTGTCTTTGCCCATCCACAGTTCCTGCTTCGGTAACGGCAGATCAAGAAAGCCTGGCTTCTTCATTGTCGTTCGTTGTGAATCAACGGAAGCTTGGTTACTCCAGTTTCCGAAACCCGCAAACGCTTCATCGGAATAACCACCCACCAATCCAAACGAACCTGATGTCCCAAAAGGGGCAAATGCGTCAGTGACTAGACAATTCCGAACCCAGTATGGCGCTGCAATCAGAGCTACGCCGACACCGAAACTAACTCCATACTCCAGCAATCCTTTCAATGCCCGTTGATTCCACCATTGCCAAAGAATCGTTGCGATAAACGCGGCAACAATCAAGGGCAACCAAGCGTTAAGATTCGCCCTCACTAATGCTCCAAACCCAAATAGCAAACCAACCACGAACCAGCCCAGCCAGTCCCGACGACGATTTTCATTTGGATCCAAAATCGGACGCGACAGCCAGATACATCCGGCAAACACAAGGCAAACGATCGCGGTTCCAAGTGCCTCGGTCATGAACTGACCGGCGGTTCGCAGCACAAAGCAGTCCAAAGACATCGTAACGAGCGCCAAAGTTCCCGTGATCCGTCCATGAAATCGAAAAATCAAATTCAGCAGCAATGTGATGGCTGCCGTCATTAATAACAGATTGACTGCTCGAACGAGCCAAAACTGCCTGCCAAAAAAACGGTAAACCGTGGCAGCAACTAGTGGGAATCCGGGCGAACGTGATGTCGTCAGGCCTTTTACTTTGCAATGCAAAATCCAGTCATTTTGATGACCAAGATTGGCTTCACGATACGGTCGCTGCCACTCTGGATCAGTAAAATCAAATTTGATCCCTTCACCTTTGGCGAGATGATATGCGATGTTCTCAAAATACACGTCGTCACCCATTGAGCCAGTTGGCCCCGTCAGGGATTCATCGCCGGTGACCATCCAAGCAAAGGTCGCCACCAAAATCACGCAAAAAATTAGTAATGTCTGCGCACAAGAGACGTGTTCTATCGTATTTGATTTCTTCAATGTGTTGACTCACTTACCAGTTGAAAGCCATAGTCAATAATGTTGTACCAGCTCCCGGGCGTCTCGCAATCAAACGACCGACGGTTCCAATGCTATGCGATGGGTTTTCGGCGGTGATTCCTGGCAAAGAATGGGCGCTCGCTCTAACTTCACGGTAGATTCGGCTTGAAGTTGCTTATAGTGCAAAATTGAATCGTTGATACAGTTTGTCGCAATTGCGATGGTGTTTGCAACGGCATTTATTACATTGTGACGGTTACGCGAGGCCCGAAAACCACGGTACAATGCAACGTCTCAACATGACAATGAAGTGAACTCAGCAATTTCTGAAAGTCTATCGAATGAGAACCAAGAGCAACCTTCGACTTTGTGTATTATTCTTTTCGATATTGTTGGCCACGAGTCAATCTGCGTTGCGAACTGTCGTGGCTCAGACTGACTGGCCTTCTTGGATGGGCGTGAACCGTGACAACCGATGGAATGAAACGGGGATCCTCGAAAATTTTCCAGTGGGCGGCCCCAACGTTCTTTGGCGAACGCCGATCGCCGGAGGCTATTCCGGACCGGCAGTCGCAAAGGGGCACGTGTACATCACTGATTATGCGACGAAAGACGATGTAAAGGTCGACAACTTCAACCGTGAAGAATTCAGCGGAATGGAACGCCTTTGGTGCCTCGACGAAAAAACGGGAAAGGAGATCTGGAAAAAGGAATACCCTGTTAAGTACTCCATCTCGTATCCCGCAGGACCTCGTTGCACACCTATTGTCGACGGAGATCGTGTGTACACTCTAGGAGCAGAAGGTGACTTGTATTGCTTCGATGCGAATTCAGGTGATATCAAATGGTCTAAGCAGCTAAAGGTAGACTATTCCACCAAGGCCGCTTTATGGGGTTACGCTGCACATCCGCTGATCGACGGTAACAATCTAATCACCTTGGCGGGAGGTGAAGGCTCTCATGTCGTCGCTCTTAACAAGATGGACGGCCAAGAAGTGTGGCGTTCCGAGACAGCACCAGAGCAAGGTTACTCGCCGCCAACGATTATTACCGCCGGTGGCGAAAGACAATTGATCTTGGCAAAACCCGATGCCGTTGCATCGGTTAGTCCAGACGACGGAAAAGAGTATTGGTCGGTGCCTTACGAGGCGACGAGCGGTTCAATCATTATGTCACCAATGAAAGTGGGAGATTGGTTGTACGTCGCTGGCTACTCGCGACAGAGCTTATTATTGAAACTCAAATCTGATTCGCCAGGCGCTGAAGAAGTTTGGCGAAACAAGGGCCGCGAGGCAATTTCTCCGGTGAACGTCCAGCCATTCGCCGCGGATGATGTTATCTACGGCATGGATCAAGACGGTACGATGTGTGCCATCAAGATCCCATCCGGTGAACGCCTTTGGTCCACGCCCGATCCGGTCGATAAAGATACCCAGGGCAGCGGAACGGCATTCATCGTACGCCAGGGCGAAAGGTTCTGGCTGTTCAATGAAAAGGGAGAGCTGGTAATCGCCCAAATGACGCCAGCCGGCTACTCGGAGATCGATCGCGCGAAAGTGATTGAACCCAGCAATTTGGCGTTTGGCCGAAAGGTTGTCTGGAGTATGCCCGCCTTCTGCAACCGCCATGCATACATCCGCAACGACAACGAAATCATTTGTGTTGATTTGTCGAAATAGTTTTGGCGTTAAAACGATCGAGCATTTTTTCTTGGCTCGAGAGTGTTCCAAAACTGAAACAGCATCCATTCAAGTTTCCGTTTCTGAACACACTAATTTGGCGAAGACAACTAGGGCTTTTTTAGAAATAAAAAATCGAGGTAAT